>JBQCFU010000277.1:0-7962 GCA_051958775.1 Pseudolabrys sp. | reverse complement strand
CGGATCATCCAGACCGAGCGATTAATAATTTATTAAAAATGATGAAGATTTCGATTCTGCAGCTGCCAGGCTCGCCGGCGTCGCGCTCCGTACGCCGCTCGTTTCGTCGCCGGTGCTCGATGCGCTGACCGGCGCGCGGGTGTTTCTCAAGGCTGAAACCCTGCAGCGTACCGGCTCGTTCAAATTCCGTGGCGCCTACAACAAGATTTCTTCGATCCCGGCCGAGCAGGCCGCCGGTGGCGTCGTCGCGTTCTCGTCCGGCAATCATGCACAGGGCGTCGCCGCGGCGGCGCAGTTGCGCGGCATGCCGGCGGTGATCGTGATGCCGGCCGATGCGCCGAGAGCGAAGCGCGAGCGCACCGCCGCGCTCGGCGCCCAGGTGGTGCTGTATGATCGCGAACGCGAAGACCGCGCGGCGATCGCGCGCCGCATCGCCGATGAGCGCGGCGCGACTTTGGTGCCGCCTTATGACGATCCGCTGATCATCGCCGGGCAGGGCACCATCGGTCGCGAGATCGCCGAGGACCTAGGTCGCATGGGCATTGTACCCGATGTGGTGGTCATCGGCGCGTCAGGCGGCGGGCTGGCGGCCGGCACGACGCTCGCGCTGAAGGCGCGCATTCCGACCGCGAAGGTCTATACGGCGGAGCCGGAGGGCTTCGACGACACCGCACGCTCGTTCCGCAGCGGACGGCGCGAGCACAATGAGCGGCTGTCAGGTTCGATTTGCGACGCGCTGATGTCGAACACGCCGGGCGAACTGACCTTCGAAATCAACCGCACGCTGATCGGCGAGGGGCTCGCCGCGAGCGACGAAGAGGCTGGCCGGGCTGTCGCTTTCGCGTTCCGCGAACTGAAGCTGGTGGTCGAGCCGGGCGGCGCGATCGGGCTTGCGGCGTTGCTCGCCGGCAAGCTCGACGTGCGCGGCAAGACGGTGGTGGTCGTGCTCTCGGGCGGCAATGTGGATGCGGAACTGTTCAACCGCCTGATCGCGGCTTAGAGCGCGGCTCTCACGTAAACAGCGCAGTCAACTCGGCATCGGTGAGCGCGCGTAGCGCCGCAAGCGCTTCCGCGCGCGACATTGTCTGCGGCGCATGGGTCGCCGAAACCGACGGCTCGCTGATTTCCACATGCTGTCCGGTTGCGGTGTCGTCTGCTTCCGACGACAAGACGTCGGCTTCGAACGCCGCCATGTCGGCGGCGAACTCGTCTGCGGGGGATGCGCCGTGGTCTGCTGGAGGCGAGGGCATCGCCTCGACGACTGCCAGCGCCGGTGGTGCTGATGCGGTTGCATGCGAGGCAGGCATCGCGTCCGCGGATTGCGGTGCCGGCTTTGTTTGCCAGCTGTCGAGCATCACCTGGATGCAGTCGCCCAGATCGCGCAGCGTGCCGGTCACCCGCTGCACGCGCGGCCGCGCGCTGTCCACGGTCTCGTGGCCGGTCGACAGCGCCGACATGTCGTTCTCAACGGCGGCGATCAATCCGGCCATCGCCATCAGGCCGAGTTGCAGATATTCCGGTGCGTCCGTTTCCCCGGCTTCGCCGCGTAGCGCTGCGCCGATGTGGTCGATGGCGGCGAGCACGGTGGTTGCGTCGGCGCCGCGGTTGCGCCGGCCGTGTTCGGCAAGGAAGGCGCGGCCGCGTGCGGAGGCCGTCAGCGTGGCGAGGATCGCGTCATATTCCGCGTCGGAAACCGGCGCGTCCGCCGGCAACGCTGCGATGGAGGAAGAGGCGGGCGTGCCGCTCTCCTGGTCTGCAGCGGATGTGATCGCCGACTGCGCGGCATGCGCCGGATGCGCCATGTGCGATAAACCCCGGAAATGCTTATGAATCACGCGGGCTGATTCGGAAAGATGGCGGCAACGCTTTGAGGACAAGGCTTTGAGTGCGAGGCCGAGGATGGGTTCTGGGCAGGCTTTCGCGGTCCGCCTGGCTGCTTTCTATACGGCGCTGTATCTGGCCTTCGGGGTGCAGCTCCCGTTCTTTCCGCTCTGGCTGAAGAGCCGGGGGCTCGACGCGGCGGTGATCGGCCTCGTCCTGTCGATTCCCATGGTGGTGCGCGTCGTCGCCATCCCGCTGGCCTCTCGCTATGTCGACCGCCGCGAGGCAGCGCGCCGCACCCTGGCCGCGACCCTGGCTTTGGCGGCGTTGGGCTATCTCTGTGCCGGCTTCGCGGACACGGCGGTACTGCTGATCCTTGCCTGCGCGGTGGCGGCTGCGGCCTATGCGCCGGTGATGTCGCTGACCGATGCCTATGCGCTCAAGGGTCTTGCGGCCTATGGCCGGCCCTACGGACCGGTGCGGCTCTGGGGTTCGCTCGCCTTCCTTGCGGGCATGTTCGTTGCCGGCGTCGCCATCGATTTCATGCCGGCGGATCGCCTGATCTGGCTGCTCGTCGCCGGCATGGCGATCGGCGCGGTAACGGCCGTGCTGTTGCGGCCGGTACCAGGGGCGAGCGGGGTCGATCCCGGCGCGCTCAGGCCGACGCTGTTCTGGCGGCAGCCGCTGTTCATCGCGGTGCTCGCCACTGCCGCGCTGATCCAGGGAAGCCATGCGCTCTATTACGGCTTCTCCGCGGTGGCGTGGCGCAACGCAGGGTTCGAGGGCAGCACGGTCGCGGCGCTGTGGGCCTTGGGTGTGATCGCGGAGATCCTGCTGTTCGCGCTGCAGGGCCGGTTTCCGGGCTGGCTGACGCCGCCTCGGCTGCTGATGATCGGCGCAGCCGGTGCGGTGCTGCGCTGGAGCCTGATGGCGACGGAGCCGCCGGTCCTTTTATTGCCGGTCTTGCAACTGCTGCACGCGCTGTCCTTCGGTGCGACGCATCTCGGTGCAGTCGCGTTTCTCGCGCGGCTCGCGCCGTCCGGCTATTCGGCACGGGCGCAGGGTTATCTGGCCATGGCGCTCGGGATCGGGAGCGCTATTGCGATGACGATCGCGGGCGCACTCTATGGCGCGTTCGGCGCCTGGGCTTACGCCGCAATGGCGCTAATGGCGGCGGCGGGCGGCGCTGGCGCGTTCGTCACCCCGCGTCTTGATCGCGGCATCACGGAATGACGCGCTGTGGACGACCCTGCGAGTCGGAGCGTCGCAACTCGGGACGATGCCCGCGAGTGCGCGGCCCTGCAGGAAGATCATCTGCCGCGACAGGCCACCGTTGCGCGTGATCCATGAGCGCACGCGCGGCGGATACATGTCCCACAGCGCTTGCGTTCCGACTTCGCTGGTGATCGGCCGGCCATAGGCGTCGGGCATCCACGCCGCATGGAAACCGAACCGCGCCCGCGGCGTCGCGCAGATGCGGTCGCGCGGCACGAGGCCCAGCACCAGCGTGCAGGCGGAGAGGCAGTTTCCGTCAATGATGACTCGTTCACCGGTCGAGCGCGCCTGCGCGAAGGTGCGCATGTAGTGACCGATCTGCCCGCCGCGGTCTTCGGCAATCCGCATGGTTGCCGATGCGGTGGCGATAGAAGCGGCGAGCGCTGCGAGCGCGAGACCCAGGTTCAAACCAATGGCAAGTAACCGCTTCATCCCGCCCCCTCGGCGCGCCTTGCCGCCCCCGCGGCTCAGTCAGTGCAGGCACTTTAGGGGTAAAACGGGTTTGGTTAAAAGCCGTAATTAACTAAATCTTAACGCGAAGTTTTGACTAAAATATTGATTTATATGAAGATTTTTGATCCGAAAAAGCGAGGGAACGCACAGATAATTCGCGATTTCAGACGCCCGGCTCGCTGTGTCGCAGTTCCCAGCCGGAACCTTATTGCGGAATGCTCTGTCCGTTGCGGGCGACCAGACGGCCCTTCTTGTAGACATCGCGCGGCTTGGGCCGGGCGACCACGACCTCCTGGATATGCTCGGCGTCGAGCACCAGAAAGTCCGCCGCGCCGCCCTCCGCCAGACCGTAATTCTGGAGGCCCAGCGCCCTCGCGCCGTGTGACGTCACCATCGCGAAGGTGAGGGCGAGCTCGGCATCGGTAAAGAAGCCGGACCGGTTGCCGATGATCATCGCGCGCTCGATCAGATCGCCGTCGCCATAGGGCCACCAGGAATCGCGGATGTTGTCGTTGCCCCCGAACACGTTGACGCCGGCTTCATGCAGCGTCAGCACCGGCGGAAAGGCGTGGTGACCGGGTGCGTTGGTCAGGATCGCGACACCGGCTTCGGCAAGATTGCCGGCGACGCGGAGGACAGCATCGCGCGGCACATCGCCGAGTGCATAAGCATGGCTGATGGTGACCTTGCCGCCGAGGCCGAGCGTCTTGGTTCGCTTGGCGATCTCCTCGATCTCGAAAACACCCAGCAAGCCGCCGTCGTGCAGATGAATATCGATGCCTACGCCGTGACGCTCGGCAATGCCGAACACGGCGTCGAGATGTCCCGCGATGTCACCATCAAATCCGGCCGGATCGAGACCGCCGATGAGGTCAGCGCCGTTGCGAACAGCCTCGTCGAGCAAATCCTTCGTTCCGGGCGCAGTGACGATGCCGCTCTGCGGGAAGGCAACGATCTGAATCGAAACCTTGTCCTTGTGTGCGTCGCGAACGGCCAGCACGTGTTCGAGATTGCTGAGGCCCGCATCCGGATCGATATCGACGTGGCTGCGCATGTAGGAGGTGCCTTGCGCAACGCACAGATCGATCATTGCTGCCGCACGCTCGGGGATCGGCCGGGCCTTGGCGAGAGCTTCCTTTTCGAATGCCACGCGCTCGCGAACATTAAAACCGGCGGTACAAGGACGATGTGGTTTCCATGTATCGCCGATGAAGCCCTTGTCCAGATGGATATGACCTTCGACCAGCCCTGGCAGTACCAGGCGCTTACCGAGGTCAATGGTTTCTTTTGCTGCTCCATCGCCTTTCAGAGAGGCGATCTGCCCACTTTTTACGCTGATGTCGACAGTTCGCCCGTCAGCGAGCCGCGCGTTCCGGAATAGTGTGTCGTTCCCAGACAGTTTCGCGCTCCATCGACATTAACTTGACCTCCGGCAAATCTTGAAGAAGATTCTTACCTCGGTCAAGCTCACGGAAATTCCGCGGGCTCAGCAGGCCGCATCGGTCGGGCGCAACACGTGTTCATTGATGCGCAACGGCGGATTTGGGGAACGAGGATAGGACAATGAGCGATATGATGAGCGATATGGGAATGCCATCGATCTGCCATCCGCATCGGCGCAAATTCTTCCGCGGTCTTGCCGCGGGCGCGGCGTTGTTGCTGGTGTCCACTGCTGCCTACGCCGCCGATCCGATCAAGATCGGTTTGGTCACCGCGTTGTCGGGACAATCCGCCCGCGCCGGCGAAGCACTCACACGCGGCGCGACGATCGCGATCGAAGAGATCAACAAGCAGGGCGGCGTACTCGGTCGTCAACTCGAACTCGTGCGTCGCGACGACGAAAGCAATCCGGCCAAGGGCCTGATCGCCGCACGCGAACTCGTTCAGCGTGAGAAGGTGGCTGCCGTACTCGGCGGCCTCGACACGCCGGTTGCGCTTGCCATCGTGCCGTTCATGAACAGCGCCAAGGTGCCGTTCGTCGATCCGTGGGCCGCGGGCACGGCGATCACCCACAACGGAGCAGCGGACAATTACATCTTCCGCGTCTCGGCAATGGATTCCGAGGTGGACAAGGCGATCGTGCAATATGCGATCAAGACGCACGGTGCGAAGAAGCCCGGCCTGATCCTCGTCAACAATCCGTGGGGTGAATCCAACGAGCACGGCCTGCGCGATGCGCTCAAGGCCGCGAATATCACACCTGCCGGGGTTGAAAAATTCCAGGACAACGATGTCGACGTGGTGCCGCAACTGACCCGTCTGAAGTCGGCCGGTGCCGACGTGCTGTTCCTGGTCGGCAATGTCGGTCCGTCCTCGCAGGTGGTGAAGTCGCTCGACCGCATGGGTTGGATGCCCCCGATCGTGTCGCATTGGGGACCGGCCGGTGGTCGCTTCACCGAGCTTGCGGGTCCGAGCGCCAAGAACGTGATCTTCGTGCAGACCTACAGCTTCTTCGGCAAACTGTCGCCGGTCGGCGACCGGGTGATGGCCGCCCTCAAGGCCAAGTATTCGGACATCAAGGGACCGGAAGACATCACGCCGGCGGTCGGCGTCGCCAATGCCTATGACAGCGTGCGGCTGGTCGCTGCCGCGATCGCCAAAGCCGGCAAGACGGACGGACCGGCGGTGCGTGACGGCATGTTCGGCATCGACAAGGTCGAGGGCTTGATCAAGACCTATAACAAGCCGTTCGCCAAGGATCGTCCCGACGCGCTGGCCGGAGACGATTACATCTGGACCCGGTTTGAGGGCAACCACATCATGCCGGTGGTCGCGCAGAAGTAACCGTTACAGAGCAGACACGAACACAGGATGCCGGATCATCTCCGGCATCCTTTCTTTTTCGGTCCTGCCGATTCAGCCCCAGAGCGCCGGTGCCGGGACGCCGACCGTGCTGTTGCGATAGATAAGGCCATGCTCTCGATCGCGCGCCAGCAATAGCGGCCCATCGAGATCAACCACGTCGGCGCATTGCGCGATCAGCATAGCCGGGGCCATTGCCAGCGACGTTCCGACCATGCAGCCCGCCATGATGCGCAGGCCCGCCTGCTGCGCATCCGCAGCCATCGCCAGCGCTTCGGTGAGGCCGCCGGTCTTGTCGAGCTTGATGTTCACTGCGCCGTATTTGCCGCGTAGCGCTGCGAGCGAGGGGCGTGCGTGCGCGCTTTCATCGGCACAGAGCAGGACCGGGCTGTGAAAGCCGATCAACGCATCATCGCGATCGGCCGGCAGTGGTTGTTCGATCAGCGTCACGCCGGCATCGGCGCAGGCGGTGATGTTGGCGGCCAGTATGTCGGCGGACCAGCCTTCGTTGGCGTCGACGACGAGTTCCGCGTTCGGCGCTCCGCGGCGAACGGCGGCGATGCGCTCAGGGTCGCCGTCGCGCCCGAGCTTCACCTTCAGCAGCTTGCGCGTGGCGACGCGCTCCGTTGCCGCCTGCATCGCTGCCGGCGTGTCGAGCGAGATCGTGAAGCAAGTGATGCGATCGGTCGGTGCCGGCAGGCCGGCGAGGACATGCACGGGCTGTCTGTGGTGCTTTGCCTCCAAATCCCACAACGCACAGTCGAGCGCATTGCGCGCCGCGCCCGGCGGCATCGCCTGCTGCAAACCCGCGCGGGTCAAGCCCGCGGCGAGTTGCGGCGCGACATTCTCGATCGCGGTGGCAACGCTCTCGACGCTTTCGCCATAGCGCGCATAGGGCACGCATTCCCCGCGTCCGGTCGCAGTGCCGTCGCTCACCGTGGCGACGACCACGGCGGCTTCGGTCTTGGCGCCGCGGCTGATGGTGAAGGTTCCAGCGATCGGCCAGCGCTCGATCGCGGCCGTCAGGGCGAGGGGGGGCAGGTGATTCATGAACTGCAACCCTCGACAGGTTCGCCGCCGATGGTCAAGTATGGCGCCGCCGCCACAGAATCGCGGATAAGCGGGGATGTCGGCACCTATGCTATTGTTGTGTCGATGATTTCTGGTCCGGGAACGATGGTGGAAGAATGAGCGCGGTAAGCCGCTCCGCAGGCGCGCAGGCCACGCTTCAGGGCGCCATCGACGGCGACCGGTTGAGGCTGACCGCTTCCGGCGCGTGGATCGCCGACCATGCGCGGGCGCTCGAGCCGCAGATTGATGCGCAGTCGCAGGTACGCCGGCGGCAGACCGTCAAGCGCGTCGAGATCGAGACCAGTCATATCGGCCAGCTCGACACGTTCGGCGCCTGGCTGATCGAGCGGCTGATGCGGACCTGGCAGGCGCGCGGGGCCAATGTTGAAGTCATAGGGCTGCCCGAGAACTATCGCGGCCTCGTCGCCGAGATGCACCAGGTCAAGCTCGAAGCCGAAGACGTCGAGCCGCGGCGGCCGCTGCGCGACGCCTTCGCGGCCATCGGCCGCGCGGTTTACGAGGTCAGCCATTATGCGACCG
>JBQCFU010000276.1:0-2104 GCA_051958775.1 Pseudolabrys sp. | reverse complement strand
GCGACTCGGCCGACGTGCTGTACGAGAAGCAGCCCTATCCGCTCCCGGTCAGCCTGGAGATCGGAGACAAGCTGCTGATCGAAGGCACCGGCGCCTATACGTCGACCTACTCGGCGGTGTGCTTCAACGGCTTCCCGCCCTTGAAGACGTATCACATCTGATCGCTCCGCGATCGGGTCACATCTGAACTCCGCGAGCCGGCTTCGGCCGGCTCCCCTTCCCGTCAATCCAATCCCGACTGACAACGCCCTGGCTGGCTGCGGCTGCAGGGCGGGGAGGCATGCGTCATGGTTCAAGGCATCACCATCCGCCACGAGCGGTTGCGCGACATCGACGCGCGCGAAAACCTGCTCGACGCCGCGTTCGGCGAAGCACGGTTCACCAAGAGTTCGCAGCGGCTGCGCGAGGGCCGGCTGCCGGCCGACGGACTGTCGTTCGTCGCCTGCGACGGCGCACGCGTGGTCGGCACCGTCCGGCTGTGGTCGGTGTCGTGCGGCGGCCGCGAGGCGCTGCTGCTCGGGCCGATGGCGGTCGCGCACGACTGCCGCAGCCGCGGCATCGGCGCCCGGCTGATCGGCCGCGCGCTGCGTGAAGCGCGCCGCCGCGGTCACGGTGCCGTCGTGCTGGTCGGCGACGCTGCCTATTATGGCCGCTTCGGCTTCAGCAACGCGAAAACGCAGGAACTGCGCATGCCCGGCAAGCCGGAACCGGAACGGCTGCTGGCGATCCAGTTCGTGCCCGGCGCGCTCGACGGCGCGCGCGGCGCGATCGTTGCCACCGGCGCGCAGGTACCGGAAACCCTGCCCGCGATCGCCCGGCCGCTGCGCCGCGCCGCGTAACCGACCTGAAATAACGGGGACGCCGTGCCGGCCCGGCGCGGCGTCCCCTTCCGTTTGTGGACCATGGCGGATCAGACCGCCCTCATGGAGTGTTGTGTAAAATGACCCATTGGCCCGTTCATGCCCGCTTTGACGGACCCATCGTCATGGTCGGCCTCGGCTCGATCGGCCGCGGCATCCTGCCGCTGCTCGAACGGCATATTCAGTTCGACCGCTCGCGCTTCACGGTGATCGATCCGCTCGATCAGCACCGCGCACTGGTCGACGAGCGCAAGATGAACTTCATCAAGGGCGCGCTAACGCGGGAGAACTACCGCGAAGTGCTCAAGCCACTGCTGACCGCCGGTCCCGGCCGCGGACTGATGATCAATCTGTCGGTCGACACCGGCTCAGCCGACCTGATCGAGTTCTGCCAGAGCATCGACGCGCACTACATCGACACGGTGTGCGAGCCGTGGCCCGGCCTCTACGACAATCCGAATGCGACGCATGCCGAGCGCACCAACTATGTGCTGCGCGAACAGGTGTTCGACGTGCGCCGCCGCAAGCCCGGCGGCGTCACCGCCATCAGCACCTGCGGCGCCAATCCCGGCATGGTGTCGTGGTTCATCAAACAGGCGCTGCTCAACATCGCCCACGACACCGGCGTCAAGGTCGCCGACCCGCAGTCGCGCGAGGAATGGGCGGCGCTGGCGCGCAAGCTCGGCGTCAAGGGCATGCATATCGCCGAACGCGATACGCAGCGCGCCAACGCGCCGAAGCCGCCGGGCGTGTTCGTCAACACCTGGTCGGTGGAAGGCTTCGTCGCCGAGGGTCTGCAGCCGGCCGAACTCGGCTGGGGCACGCACGAAAAGGCGCTGCCGCCGGAAGGCCGCGAGCATGACTTCGGTCACCGCGCCGCGATCTATCTGCTGCGGCCGGGCGCCGGCACGCGTGTGCGCTCGTGGACGCCGACGGCGACCTCGCAGCACGCGTGGCTGATCACCCACAACGAGGCGATCTCGATCTCCGACTATCTGACGGTGAAGGACGGCGATCGCGTCGTCTACCGGCCGACCTGCCACTACGCCTATCACCCGTGCGACGACGCGGTGCTGTCGCTCAACGAGATGGCGGGCCATGCGTGGAAGCGGCAGCCGACCTGGAAGATCCTCGACGAGACGGAGATCGTCGACGGCATCGACGAACTCGGCGTGCTGATCTACGGCCACGCCAGGAACGCCTACTGGTACGGATCGCAGCTCTCGATCGAGGAGACGCGCAAG
>JBQCFU010000275.1:0-5893 GCA_051958775.1 Pseudolabrys sp. | reverse complement strand
GTCCAGCGCACCGCCGTGGGCACCAATTCTCCGCGCCTGGTCATGTCGATCAGATCGCGCTTGAGGATCTTGCCGCTCGGCGTCAGCGGAAATGCCGCCGCCCGCAGGAAGAATTCCGGCATGTCGTAGTTTGACAGCCCCTGCTCAGCGAGATGGCTCAGCAGATCATAAGGCTCGATCTCGCCGATGACGGCGATGCAAACCCGCTCGCCGAGTCGTTCGTCGGCGATCGGATAGCAGGCGACACGCTCCACCGACGGATGACGCAGCGCCAGCGCCTCGATATGTACCGGGTAGATGTTGTGGCCGCCGCGGATGATCAGGTCCTTCAACCGCCCTTCGATCCGGAGATTGCCCTTGTCATCGAGCACGCCGAGATCGCCCGACAGAAACCAGCCGTCGCGATTGAAACTGCCTTCAGTCGCCGCCTGATTGGCGAAATAGCCGAGCATCAACGCCGCACCACGGCCGCCGATCTGCCCGACCGTACCGGCAAGCACTTCGCGATCGTCATCCACCGGATCGAACAGCCGGACTTCATAGGCCTTGCCGCCGCGCCCACAGGTGGAGATGACGGTATCATTGTCGTCGCCCGGATGCGTGTACTGATGCGACGAGTTCTCGGTCATGCCGTAGATATTCTGCGGCTTGATTCCTTGCCGGACGAACGCCTCGCACACCGACGGCGGGATCGGCGCACCCGCCATATAGAACAGATTGACGGCGCCGAGTTTGTCGATGCTGCGGCGCTGCTGCTCTGCGAGGATATCCATCGCATGGGTCGGAACGCCCATGACATAAGTCGCGCCGGTTTCGATGATCCAGTCGAGACGACTCGTTCCCGCCGGCGGATTGTCGGTAATCAACGTGCAGCCTGCGACGAGCCACTGCGCCACCGCCACCCAGGCAATGTGATGCGACAGCGGGCTCAGCGACAGCAACCGCGTGTCCGCGCCATGCTGCCAGTCCTGCACCAGGTCGCGCGCATTGGCGAGCAGCGTATTGTCCGAATGCATCACGCATTTCGGAACGCCGGTCGTGCCGGAGGTGAAAGCAAGGTACACGACTTTGTCGGGGTCTTCGACCGGCGCCTGCCCGGCGCGACCGGGCCGCGGGAAATCGTCCGGCGTGTAGATACGCCGCAAAGACGGCGCGCCTTGCAGCACGGTTTTCGTGTCGGTGCCAGACAGATCGGAGCCCCACCCCGGTTCGGTCAGCAGGATCTTGGCTTGCAGTCGGTCGAGCAGTTGAACGATATCGCTCGACGTATAGGTTCGATGCAGCGACGGATTGCAGGCAATGCCGTTGCGGCTGCAAGCCAGGAATGCCACCACCGCTTCGGCACGATTGCCGAGCCACAGCGACACACGATCGCCCGCCTGCACGCCGTTCTGCTGGAAATCGGCAGCCACCCCGTCGACCCAGTCGACGAGTTGCCGCCAGGTCAGTCGATGGCGGCCATCATTCAGCGCAAGCGCATCCGGGCGGCGCTCCGCGTGACCGCGCAGAAGCGAGTAGAATGTGTCCTTCTGCCACGTTCCATCCGCGTAATAGCGCGACGCCGCAGCCGGATGATGCAAGGTGAGGAACGGCCGCATGGTTATTTGCCGAACTTGGCGGGGTCCGCCTTGCGCTTCGCGCCGAAGGCTTCCGAGAGTTCGTGGCTCTCGCCGCTTTCCATATAAGAGCGAAGCAGAAGATCGTGCGCCATCCGCGCGAGACCACTCACGCCGCCATGGCGCGCGTTGAAGGCCGCCTTGACCGAAGCGAGCGCGAACGGTCCGCGCTCCGCGGTTTCAAGCGCGAAAGCGCGGGTTTCCTGTTTGAGCTGGTCATCCGGAACGACGCGATTGATCAGGCCGAGCGCCAGCGCGTCGCGCGCCTTCATCTTCGGATTGTTGAACCAGATTTCCTTGGCTTTCTTCTTGCCGACCATATCCTCGAGATACCAGGTGCCGTAACCGGCATCGAACGACCCCATCATCGGGCCGACCTGCCGGAACACGGCGCTCTCCTTGGCAATGGTCATATCGCAGACCATCTGCAGCACGTTTCCGCCACCGACGGCAAAGCCGTTGACCGATGCGATCACCGGCTTCTGCAGCTTGTCGATCGCGTCGTACATCTCCAGCGTCGGCAGCGTCCCGGCGTAGAGGATCGTGTCTTCCATGCCGTCTTTGCGACCGCCGATGCAGAAGAACTTGTCGCCCGCGCCGGTGATCACCACCACCCGCGTGCGCGTCTCGCGGCGGATCTGCTCGATGCAGTCGCGGATTTCATGGCACATGGTCACATTGAACATGTTGCCGTCGTCCGGACGATTGAGCGTGATCGTGCCGATCGGGCCGTCTTCTTCATACAGGATCGTTTCGTAAGACACGTTAGAACTCCTTCTAGATCAAGCCATCACGCTGCAGCGCTTCGATATTCCCGTCATCGAGCTTCGCCAGGTCGCGAAGCACATCCACCGTGGAAGCGCCGAGCCGCGGCGGCGCCATGCGCGGCACATTCGGCTTGCCGTCGACGTGAAAACCGGTGCCGACCTGCGGCATGCGCCGGTCGCCGTCGTCCAGCGTGAAAAACAAGCCGCGCGCGAGCAACACTTCATCGCGCGCCACCTCATCGAGCCGATAGATAGGCCCGGCCGGCACTCGGTTGCGACTGAACAAATCGAGCCAGTGATCGCGCGGCTTCTGCCGCAGGATATCCTGGATCAGCGAAACGATTTCCGCACGATGTTCGCGCCGCTTGGCATTGCTATCGTAGCGCGGCTGATCACCGACGTCCGGGCGGTCGACCGCAATCCAGAAGCGCTTCCAGATCGCATCGTTGCCAAGACCAAGCGTCAACGGCAGAGCGGGGGTGTCGAACGCCTGATAGATCGCAATGACGCTGTCTTTGCCTCCGGCCCGACGCGGCAACTCGCCGGAGCCGAGATAAGGCATGATCCGGCACGACAGGAAGCGGGTCATGCTTTCGACCAGCGAAACATCGATTGCTCGCCCCTTACCGGTGCGCATCCGCTCGAACAACGCACCGACCGCGGCAAAAGCGGCATCCTGACCCGTGAGCATATCGGCCGCGGGGGCACCGATCTTCTGCGCCGGCCCGTCCGCCTCTCCGGTAATGTCCATGATCCCCGAATATCCCTCGGCGATCAGGTCGTAGCACGGCCAGTCGGCGCGGGCGCCCTGCAACCCGAAACCGGTGATCGACACATGGATGATATCCGGACGCAACGCCCGGCAGGATTCCACGTCCAGGCCCAGCTTTTTCTGCACGCGCGGCGGCTGGTTCAGCAGCACTACATCACTCGCCTTGATCAGGGCCTCCAGCGCGCCGCGCACGCGCGGCGATGCGATATCGAGCGTCACGCTCCGCTTGTTGCGATTGACCGCGGCATACCAGAGCGATTCACCCTCGAAAAAGGGCGGGCCCCAGGCCCGCACGTCATCACCGGTTCCCGGCCGTTCGATCTTGATGACGTCAGCGCCGATGTCGCCGAGCAGCATGCCGGCATAAGGCCCGGCCACCGACGTGCTGAGATCCAGCACCCGCACACCCGACAGAAACCCGAAACCTTGACCAAGACCAACCACTGGCAGCGCGACCCGACCCGCCCAGGCAAGAGCCGGACGCTGACTGACTGATGATTCCATAAACTCTATGCCTCGGCCTTCCGCTGCGTTCGACGCCTGCGGACAACTGAGAGCAACGACCGTGCCAAACAACGGTTGGTGCGGAACCTGCATTATTGGCCAGGACAGCCCGTCGGGCCGCCATATTCCCGACACGACAGCCCGTGCCTATGTTTTTTATCCGGACAATGCCGTTTAAAGTGTCTCCCACGGAAACAGATATTGTTGCGTCGCAACAAAACACATCGCGTATCACGAGTTGAGTCATGAGTGAGATGGATCACATCGCCGGCCTGATCGTCGTGAATGAGGCCGGTAAGGTCGTGTTCTCCGTGGGCCGCGGCAAGGACCCGCGCATCGTCTCCCTCGCCGAAGACAAGATGTGGCGGACCGACGCGGTCCAGCGCCGCCTGGTCCCGGTGCAGACCGAGGTGAAAAGCCTGCTGCTGTGGTCGAAGGTGAAGGACTGCTACTTCGCGGCCATCGTCGACGACGTCGCCGACCCGGTGTTCGAGTTCACCGCCGCTGTCGATTTCGCCTGGGACATTTTCCACCACCTGCTCACCGACCCGTTCAACGCGATGACGGTCGTTGATTCCGAGGCTAAGGTCGCGTTTCTCTCTCCCATTCATGAAGGCTTTTTCGGGCTCGACCGCGGCGCCGCCATCGGCCGGCCGGTGCGCGACGTGATCGAGAACACCCGCCTCGACCGTGTCGCCAAAACCGGCAAGGCGGAGATCGGCGACATCCAGCGCGTGCGCGCCCAGGACCGCATCGTCAACCGCAGCCCGATCTTCCGTGACGGCAAGCTCGTCGGCGCGATCGGCCGCGTGATGTTCAAGAACCCGGAGCAGGTTCAGGCGCTAAGCAATCGCGTCAAAACGCTGGAAAAGGAACTCGAATTCTATCGCCGCGAAGCCCATGTGCTGCGCCGCGAGGCCTTCGATCTCGATACCATCGTCGGTCGCAGCAACGCGATCCAGCGTCTCAAGGAAGATATCGTCCGTGTCGCGCCGCTCGATATTCCGGTGCTGATCCTGGGCGAGAGCGGAACCGGCAAGGAACTCGTCGCGCACGCGATCCATCGCCTCAGCCCACGGCAGAAAGCGAAGATGGTGATCGTCAACTCGGCGGCGCTGCCGAGCAATCTGGTGGAAAGCGAATTGTTCGGCTACGAGCCCGGCTCTTTCACCGGAGCGGACCGCAAGGGCCGACGCGGCAAGTTCGAGCAGGCAAACGGCTCGTCGCTCTTCCTCGACGAGATCGGCGACATGCCGCTCGACATCCAGGCGAAGCTGCTGCGCGTGCTTCAGGACCGGCAGGTGCAGCGCGTCGGCGGCGAAGGCACTCAGGAGGTCGACTTCCGCATGATCGCGGCAACCAATCGCGATCTGCGCAACCTCGTCGCCAACGAAAACTTCCGCGTCGATTTCTATTACCGCATCTCTCCGATCGTGCTCACGGTGCCGCCGCTGCGCGAACGGCTCGACGACATTCCGGTGCTGATCGAGAAATTCCTGAGCGAGTTCGGCTCGCGACACCAGTTCCAGATTCCGGAGATCGACGACGATGTGTTCCCGTATCTCGCCCGTCAGGAGTGGCCGGGCAATATCCGCCAGTTGCGGCACGAGGTCGAGCGGGCCGTCATCTTCTGCAAGGACAACAGGCTTCGTGTCTCCGACTTCCAGCCGCCGCTGTTCGCGCCACCCGCGACCGCAACGCCGATCGTGCCGAAACCGGAGCCGGGCCAGAGCGCCAATCTGAAGGATGCGCTTGACCGCGTCGAAAGCGACCTGATCCGCGAAACGCTGTCACGCTTCAAGGGCAACAAGAAAAAAGCCGCCGAGGAGCTCGGGATTTCACGGTCCTACCTCTATAAAAAACTCGACATTTCCTGACGGTCGTCGCTCCCGACGATCGCAGCATCCGCAAAACCGCGCACCCGGATTGTGAAGCCAGCTCACAACCCGGGAGCACGACCCACCGATCAATCGAGCTTCAAGTCTGCCGCCGGCGGCAGAAATGACGCGTCGAACACATCAGCCGCTTTCGGCTTCGCGTTCTTGAACGTATAGGTCAGAGCGATCTGATCAACTGCTTGATCGAAGCGCGTATTGTCGATTTTGCCCAGACCGTTCTTGCGGGCCTCGTCGGTGGCGATGTTGTCCTTGAGCACCATCTGAAGCCGCTCCAGCTCGACGCTTTTCTTGGCGACGCCATTCCGCTTCATGATGGATTCGATCGCGGCATCCGGA
>JBQCFU010000274.1:0-4314 GCA_051958775.1 Pseudolabrys sp. | reverse complement strand
TTTCCGTTGCCATTTCCATGGCCTTGCGCGGCGCCCGGCGCCGGCTGCGCGGCGGTGCGGGCCGGTTCGAGGCCTTGGTTGGTTTTGCCGAAAAAGTCGGTCAGCTTACTCATTACGCTCTCCACGCCGGCACACCCGATTGATTATTAAGATATTCTAAAGGAAGGTGAATTGGAACACGCGGACGTGCTTGCGCGCCGGGCGTGCGAATTATGGTTAAGGCGCGAATATGACGGGAAATCAAGGTTTCGAGAGCGTGTTAACCATGAATGCACAACCAGATGCGGCGGGTGAAAGCGGGGATGGCCTCACACGCTATGCCTATAAGCCGTCGCTGATGGCGCCGGTTTTCTCATTCGCGCTCACGCCGACGGCGCTGATCTGGAACCGTGGCCGTCATTCCGGCGAGATTCGCTACGATCAGATCACGCGTCTTCGATTGTCGTTTCGGCCTGCGACCATGCAGCGCGGCCGTTATCAACTCGAAATCTGGTCTCCGGTCGCGCCGCGCATGCCGGTCGTGTCGGGAACCGTGCGCAGCCTCGTCGAGATGCAATCGCAAGGTCGCGAATTCCACGCATTCGTGACGGAACTCCACCAGCGAATTGCGGGCGCCGGCGGCAAGCCGCGCTGCGAAACAGGGCTGTTCCCGCCGATCTACTGGATCGGCGTCAGCGTATTGGCGGCTACGTCCCTTGCCATTGCGGCAATGATCGTGCGTGCCCTCCAGGCCGGCACGTGGGCTGGTGCGGCATTCAGTCTGGCTTTTCTGGCGCTATTCCTGTGGCAGGGCGGACAGTTCTTCCGCCTTAATCGCCCGGGTCTCTACGATGTCGCACATCCGCCGGCGGCATTGTTGCCGGCGGATTGATCGAATTTGTTGTCGCAATTCCGGACGGAAAGCCGCTTTCCGTTTTTCGCTGGAGTTGCTTTAGTTGCGGACGACGAGCACCGAGCACTTCGCGTAGCGCACCACATGGCCCGCATTCGAGCCGAGGAAATAAGTGCGCATGGCGGGACGATGCGACGTCATCACGATCAGATCGGCGTTGATCGTTTTCGCCTCTTCCAGAATCTCGTGATAGATGCCGCCCTGCCGCACTGCGCTGGTGACGCGATTACCGAGCGCGCATTCCGACACCAGCGATCTCATCGTCTCTTCGGCGGTCTGCCGCTGATTGGTGTCGAAGTCTGCAGGCACATATTCCGCCAACATGACCGGTGTCAACGACAGGACGTTGAGCAGGTGGATCGTGCCGCCGCTCGCTTTTGCCAATTCCATGGCTTGCTTGATGGCGGGCCGGGCGATCTCGACCTCGGCCAGATCAAGCGGAACGAGGATGCGTTGATACATGATGCGCCTCCGGCGTGTTGCGCCGGCCTCCGGTGAACCCGGCAATATTCTGTCACTATTTCCGGCGCGTGGTGAGAAAAATCAAAGTCTCATTCGGTCGCAGTAAGCAGATCGCGCGGCGCGATGAAGCGGTCGAGCCGGCCGCTTTGCCGGCGAAGATCGCGCCAGGAGGATGTGCCGACCAGGGTGATGGCGACGAGGCCGGTGGTCGGCAGGCCCTCGCGCAGCCTTTCCCGCGTCTCCGCGTCCCCCGATGCAAGCAGCAATGTCGCGGCGTCGTGAAGCCCTGGATTATGCCCGACGACCATCACGCTTTTCGTCTGGTCGGGTTGCGCGCGGATGACATTGAGAATGTCCATGACTGACGCGTTGAATAGGCGTGGCTCGGACGCGGTGACCGGCAGATGGGACAGGGCAGGCGCCAGCGCCGCCCAGGTCTCCTGCACCCGGGTTGCCGTCGAGAGCACCGTGCGGTCGGCGCGAATCGCGTGACGTTCGAGATAAGCTCCCATCCGTTCCGCGTCGGCGCGTCCGGACGGTGCAAGCTGTCGGTCGTGGTCCCTGCCGGTCGGCGAGGCGCCTTCGGCCTTGGCGTGACGGAGCAGGAACAGTTGCAGCATGGATCGGCTCCGGCCAGTGTCACTGGAAGTGGATTTCAGCGCGGGGGACAGTCTACCATGCAGCCTCTCCCCCCGGACATGACGGCATAGTAATAAGCCGCGATGAATGGTCTCACAGAACATGACGGCGTTATGACGGCATTGGCACCGTTCGCATCGGATTGGTATGCGTCGGAAGCCGTCGCAGCTCCCGTGAGGCCGGCGCTGGCGATCGACCTCGATGTCGATGTGTGTGTGGTCGGTGGCGGTCTTGCCGGTCTGACGGCGGCGCGGGAAGTGGCGCGCCGCGGCTGGTCGGTGGTCGTGCTCGAAGCCGGACGGATCGGCGGTGCGGCCTCCGGGCGCAACACCGGCTTCGTCTTGCCGGGTTTCGGCGAAGATCTGGATGCAATCGTCGAACGCATCGGCGCGGATCATGCGCGCGAACTCTGGGCATTGTCCGAGCGCGGTCTCGCTTACGTGCGCGAGACCATCGCCGAGACGAAGATGCCCGGCATCAAGCAGGAGCCGGGCTGGCTTTATGTGGCCAAGACCAATCGCGATGCAGAGTTGGAAAAGCTCGCGGCCGATCTGCGCGCCTTCGGCACCGAGGCGGAATACTGGCCACGCGAGCATGTGCGCGCGCAACTGCCGACTGAACGCTATTTCGGTGCGGTCTATTACCCGCGCGCCTTCGCGATCAATCCCCTCAACTATGTGCTCGGATTGGCGGCTGCGGCCGAGCAATCGGGCGTGCGGATTTTCGAGGATACGCCGGCGGTGTCGATCGATCCGGCCGGTGTGCGCAAGCGCATCACCACGCCGCTCGCGCGCGTGCGTGCGTCGCATGTGGTGCTGGCCGGCAATGTTGATCTCGGCCCGTTGATGCCGCGCCTGTCGGCGACGCTGGTGCCGATCACCACCTACGTGATGGTGACGGAGCCGCTTGGACCGAAGCTGCGCGACACGCTCGTCTATCATGGTGCAGTCAGCGACGGTGACCGTGCCGACAATCACTATCGCATCGTCGGCGGTGATCGTTTGATGTGGTCGGGCCGCATGACCACGGCACCACGCAATCCGCGCCGATATGCGCGCACGCTGGCGCGTGACATCATGCGGCTCTATCCGCAACTCGGCACGGTGAATGCCGCGCATCTGTGGAACGGAACGCTCGGCCTGCCGATCCATCGCATGCCGCAGATCGGCGAACTCTATCCCGGCGTCTGGGTCGCCAGCGGTTTCGGCGGTCACGGTCTCAACACCACGGCGATGGCCGGTGAACTCGTGGCCCGCGGCATCGCCGAGGAAGACGAAACCTGGCGCCTGTTCGCTCCCTACGAACTCGTCTGGGCGGGCGGCACCACCGGCCGCGCTGTGATGCGGACATTGTCGGTCGTGGGCCGGCCAGTGGATCAGGCCAAGCAGGCCTGGGCGCGGGCACGCGAACGCGCGCGCCGCCGCAAGGACGCGCGCCGCGCCGCACGGCGGAAGCTCGACGAGCGGGTTGCGGTTTTGACACCATCGGCTGAGGTAGCGCCCGAATCTGCCGCTGTGGCAGAGCCGGCCGCGTTGCCACCAATGGCCGTGCCGGCCGAGGTGACAGCACCTGCTGTTCCGCCTGCCGAGCCGCCGCCGGTGCCCGTAAATGATCCCGTGCCCGATCCGGCAGCCGATCTGCCCGCGGCTGTTGCCGAAAAGCCCGTGGAACCCGCCTCGAAGCCTAAAAGGCGGAAAAAAGGGAAGAAAAAGCCCGCCGCATCCGGTAACAAGGCAGTTGAAACGGCCGGTTCGTGAGGGTGGCGCGCTGTTAACCGCCGCGTTCTAGACTGTCGCAGATCGTGTGTGTGAGCTGTCGATGCGGATTTCGGGGCGAAAGCTGAGAACAGGGATGCTGGCGGCGGCGGCGTTCGCCATGACGTCGCCCGCAATAGCCGACTCGAGCTGGTTTTCCGGACCCTGGACCGTCACGCTCGGCGCGGAAGGGCGGGTGCTGCCGACCTATGAGGGGTCGAGCCATTACCGTGTTCTCCCTGTGCCGCTGTTCGACATTCGCCGCGCGGGCACGCCGCGCCAGTTTCAGTCATCGCGCGACGGCGCCAGCATCGGCATTATCGAATTCGACAATTTCCGCCTCGGTCCGACGCTGAAGGTGCGCCTGCCGCGCCGCGAGGGTGATGATTCCAATCTGCGCGGCCTTGGCGACGTGAACTTCGCGGTCGAACTCGGCGGCTTCGCCGAATACTGGTTCACGCCGTGGCTGCGGACACGCGGCGAACTGCGTCAGGGCGTCAGCGGCCATCATGGCCTCACCGGCGACCTGTCGGCCGACGTGGTCGTGCCGGTGACGACACAACTCAC
>JBQCFU010000273.1:0-2198 GCA_051958775.1 Pseudolabrys sp. | reverse complement strand
GGTCGCGGGCCCGCACCAGATAGTAAGCGCCCTGCCGCAGCGGCGCATCGAGCAAGGCAAATCCGTAAGGACGGAGCTGCGCGTCGAGTGTCACCGGCTCAGGCACAGATGGCGCGATGCCGCCGGTCTGCTGTGCCGGCGCACGCACCGCCAGCAGCACGATCGCACCGCCGATGCAGAAGACGCCGAATATGAGCTTGGCGCGCACCGCCTGCTCCTCCGATTAGCGCCGCGTGGCCCAGCGGATCAGATGATCGAGCGACAGCGTGCCCGGTCCCGCCGACATCAGCGCCGTGAGGATGACGATCCAGTAGATGTGCGTGGTCCACAGCGCATCCGGATAGACGAACAACTGGATCATCACGGTGATGACGAGGAGACCGAAGGCCGAGAACCGCGTGGCCAGGCCGAGCACCAGCAGGACCGGCAACAGGAACTGGGCGAAGCTGACGAGATAGGCGCCGATCATCGGCGGCACCGGCACGGCGGAAAACTGGTTGGCGAACATCGCGAAGGTTTCAGCCTTCACGCCGGTCGGGACGACGAACGACCACTCGAACGATAACGACTGCGGCAGGTACTGGCTGACCGGCGCCGGCGGCGTCAGCGCGACGCGCGGCCCGTCGATCATCGTCTGCCCTGCGAGGAAGAACACCCGCGCGATGACCAGCCGCAGCGCCAGCGCCACCAGCGCATAGGGCACCACGGCGACGCCGCGCACCGTGTTTTCGATCAGTTTGCTGACGAACGAGCGCCGGTCGGCCCGCCGGCTGGCCACCGCGACCCGCGCCCGGCTCTTGCGCAGCGCGGCCTCCACCGCCGCCGAACGGCCCGGTTGCGCCGGCTGGGGCACCAGCGCGTTCAGCCGGTCGGCCAGATTGTCGAGAGGATGGTTGGACGGGCCGTTGGTGGCGACGTCGGTCATGACACGAACTCCCTGCAGCAGTGCAGTTGGCTGGTGTCACCTTCGCGAAGGCGCTTTCGGGAATCAACGAAACGCAGCCTTTGACGCGGGTTTTATCGAATTGACGATTAAACGGTTAACCGCCGAGGCGATGGCGCCGCGCAACGGCGTTGCAGGCTGGCGGTGGCGGAGCACCCGTTCATTGCCCGCCGGGACAGCATCTGCGCAACATTCAGGCGGAAAGTGTCAATTCACCCATAGACCTGCCTTGTGCGGCGGTGCAAAATTTGGCAGGGTTCTAAAGGACAGTATTGCTGTCCTATTGGGCAAAATGCCGCGAGGCGAGGCCCAGTAACAATGCGGCTGCGGGTCCAGCCAATCGCCGGACCACGCGGCGCCTTGCGACCGCAGACGAATACGACCACAGGCGAAACCGCCGCTGATCGCGGCAATAGGTGCAACTTCGGACCTCCTGGGCGCGGAGCCTGGGCGAGGATGGGACAGATGAGCGTACAGCGCGACGACCGCAGCCCGGCCTTCTCGAGCCAAGTCTTCTCGAGCAAAGCCCTGCGTGCCGACAAACGTACGCTCTCCACACTCGACCCGGGGACGCCGGACGCGCAGGGCCTCTACGATCCGCGGCTGGACAAGGACTCCTGCGGCGTCGGTTTCATCGCCGACATCAAGGGCCGCAAGTCGCATCAGATCGTCGAGGATGCGCTGCGCATCCTGTGCAACCTCGAACATCGCGGCGCAGTCGGCGCGGACCCGCGCATGGGCGACGGCGCCGGCATTCTGGTGCAGATCCCGCATCGTGTCTTTAGCCGCAAGGCCGAGGAACTCGACTTCAAGCTGCCGGCGGCCGGACAGTATGCCGTTGGGCAACTGTTCCTGCCGCAAGACAATGAGTGGCGTGAGATCATCCGCGACATCTACGCCGAGAAGATCACCGACGAAGGCTTCCGCCTTCTCGGCTGGCGGGAAATTCCGACCGACAATTCGACGCTCGGCAAGAGCGTGATCCCGACCGAACCCATGCACCAGCAGGTGTTTATCGGTCTCGGCGAGCAGAAGCTCAGCGAAGACGAGTTCGAGCGCCGCCTCTACATCCTGCGCAAGACCATCTCGAACGCGATCTACAAGCAGCGCGAGCGCCGCCTCTCCCACTATTATCCGTCGTCGATCTCATGCCGCACGGTGGTCTACAAGGGCATGTTCCTCGCGGACCAGCTCAAGACCTATTATCCGGACCTGAGCGAGCCCGACTTCGAGACCGCGATCGCGCTGGTGCACC
>JBQCFU010000272.1:0-3310 GCA_051958775.1 Pseudolabrys sp. | reverse complement strand
TAGTCGGCATTGCGATCAATGCCGCTCCAGCATCGGCTGGCGAATGGGGCTATGGCGGCTACGATGGTGGGGGCGGCTACTATGGTGGTGGCGGCTATTATTCCGCCGGATATGCTTATAACGGCGGTTACTACGGCCGCTCCCGGTCGTACTCGTACAGCAGTTGCTGCTATCGGCGCACCGTGACCTACCGCAAGGTCTATAGCGGCGATTATCGGTCCCGGCCGTATTACAGACCGTCCTATTACAATGGATACAGATCGTCCAACTACAATGGATATGGCGGGTACGACGGATACGGTCCCTCCTATGTATCGGGCAGCTATTATCGAGGCGACTACTGCACGCGCCGGTCTGTCCGCGTTTATGATCCGTATGGCGGATGGCGTTGGGCTGCCGTGACGCGCTGCTGACGCGTCGCGATTGAACAAGCTGCAACCCGGTTAACGAAATCGGCTGCAGCAGTTACCCGGGTCCCGCAGACGCGCTTCTAGCAGAGAGCGCTTCTGCGGGATTTTTTATGGCCGCGCCATACGCACGGCTGTTTGCGTCTCAGCGACCCATTGCACATTGGACCACGGTCCAATCGACCCGATCCGACACGATGTGACACTTCGGTACGCCGTGAGCGCAGCGATCGGAGGCAGACGATGGTGCTGGACTATGTTTCCCTGGCGCTGCTGCTGATCATCTTTGTTCTGGTGTTCTATGGCGCGCTGATCATTCACGACATCCCCTATCACATCGCGAGAAAGCGGCATCATCCGCATCAGGATGCGATCGCCGCGGCCGGATGGGTGAGCCTTTTTACGCTGCACGCGCTCTGGCCGCTGCTCTGGATCTGGGCGATGGCTTACCGGCCGGACCGCGGCTGGGGTTTCTCCGATCCTGCGCCGACCACGCTTCTCGATCTTGAGCAGCGCGTCGCAGCCCTGGAGCGGGACCGCACGCCACACGGGACGCCACTGTGATTACGCTTCTGATCGCGGCCTACGTCGCCATCTGTGTCGTGGTCTTCAAGATCCTGCGCGTCCCGGCGAGTACCTGGACAGTCGTCTCCGCGGCTTTCATCGGTCTCGTTTTTGTCGGCGGCACGATTGCCGTGCTGAACTACAATCATCCGTTCACGACCAACGCCCGGCTCTATTTCCGGACGACGCCGATCTTCTCGACCGTCAAAGGACTGGTCACGGACGTCCCGATTCAACCGAACGAACCGCTTCGCAAGGGTGACATTCTCTTCAAGCTCGACCCTCAACCGTTTCAGGCCACGGTCGATGCCAAGCGGGCCGCATTGGCTGCGGCCGAGCAACACGTGAAAGAACTCAACTCCGCATTCGAGGAAGCCACCGCCACCACGCACCGGGCGGAAGCAGCGCGCGACCGGGCCAGGCAGGATTATGATCGCGTCGCGCGCGCCAATGTCGGCCGCGGCACCGAAGGTCCCTATTCGGAAGTCGAGGAGGCTAACAAGAAAGGCATCTATCTCGAAAACGAGAATGCGCTCAAGGCGGCGCGCGCGGCGATGGAAACGGCGAAGCTCACCCTCGACGCACGTATCGACGGCCGCAACACCGAAGTCGCACAGGCCCAGGCCGATCTGCGCTACGCCGAATACGATCTCTCGCAGGCGATCGTCACCGCCCCCACCAACGGATATGTCACACAACTGGCGCTGCAGCCGGGAATGGTTTCGACGCCGATGCCGATCCGTCCGCTGATGGTGTTCATCCACACCGACGGCACGGTTTTCGCAGCGGCGTTCCCGCAGAGCGTCCTGCAACGCATTCGTGTCGGCGATGCCGCGGAGATGGCCTTTCAGGCCGTTCCGGGGCACGTGTTCGCCGGGCACGTCAAAGCCATCATCAATGCGGTGGCGCAAGGGCAGATCCAGCCGTCGGGACAACTTGCGACGCCCGACATGAATACGGACCCGGGGCTGGTGCTGGTCACCATCAGCATCACCAGCGACATGTCGGCTTATCAAATCCCTGCCGGCGCCGTCGCGCAGACCGCCATCTACAGCAGTCACTGGACCGAGCTGGCTCTCGTCAGACGCATCCTGCTGCGGATGCGGAGCTGGCTGAACTATCTGGTCTGGGGTTGAGACAAACCCACGCCGGGGACAGGCACCACATCTTTTGATCACGGCCAATTTTGGACACGGCCAAGGTTCCACGCGTGATGGACCTTGGTCCACCTTGATGGTTGCGCGTCGTCGATGAAAGCTGTTCGCGATAGATCAGGCAGGGAGCGACGTGATGGCGCAATCATCATCCGTGAAAACCTCCTTCGCAACCATAGCGGCTTTATCAATCGCCCTACTGCTGCCGATGGGAGGGCTGCAGGCACAGCCGTCGACCCCGCCGCAGAATATCCAACCTCCCTCGCAGGCTGCCGATCAGCAGCTTCTGACGAACCAGCAGCTCGATCAGTTGGTCGCGCCGGTCGCGTTATATCCCGACGCGCTTCTCTCGGAAATCTTGATGGCTTCGACCTATCCGCTTGAAATCGTCGAAGCTGCCCGATGGCTTAACAACAACAAGTCGCTTCAGGGAGACGCGCTCAAAAATTCAGTCGAGAAGCAAAGCTGGGACAACAGCGTCAAGTCTCTGATCGCGACGCCCGATGCACTCAATATGCTGAACACAAATCTCGATTGGACAAACAAGCTTGGCGACGCGGTCCTGGCACAGGAATCCGACGTCATGGATGCCGTTCAGCGGATGCGCGCAAGAGCGCAAGCAAACGACAAATTACAAACAACGAAAGAACAGACCGTCTCGGTCAAGCAGGAGTCGGGGAAGAACCTCATTCTGATTGAGCCCACGCAGCCGGATACCGTCTACGTCCCCTATTACGATCCCGCGGTCGTCTACGGGGCGTGGCCCTACCCCGAATATCCTCCCTATGTGTTTCCGCGTCCCCCCTACCTCGCAGCGGGCATCCTTGCCACCGGCCTCGCCTTCGGTACGGCCTATGCAGTCGGACGATGGGCTGCCGGTGGTTACTACTGGGGCGGAGGCATGAACTGGAATAACAACAACATCAACGTCAACCGCGCCATCAACGTCAACAACAACACCATCAATAATCGCTGGCAGCACAATCCTCCTCACCGGCAAGGCGTGCGGTACAATAACGCGAACGTGCGGAACCGTTTCGGCAGCAACAACATTGCCGGCGGCGCCAGGAACCGGACGAATACTCTCAATCGCAACGGCGGGTCGGCGGCCAATCGAAATGCGCTGCGCCCCAATAGCGGGCGGCCGAACGCCAATCGTCCGAGCGGCAACCGTTCCGCTGCCCG
>JBQCFU010000271.1:0-2628 GCA_051958775.1 Pseudolabrys sp. | reverse complement strand
GATCGACACCATGATGGTCACGAAAGCGTCGGTCCTCGTAAGCGATCAGCAGATCGAGATACCGCGGATCGACATCCTCAACCGTCGCCGGCAGGCGCCATCGTCCGTCACTGGTCGCATAGGGGCGCAACAGCACGCCGTTGCGATCCACCACCGTCTGCGAGAACGCGATGCGTTCACGCGACGGCAATGGGCCGAGCGCCATCACCCACACACCGAACGCGAATGCCGTGGCGGTGATGACACCACCGGCAATCGCAACGATGGTGCGCCACACACTCATGGTGTCGTGGTGATCTCCAGCGTTCCCGTGTCGGTGCGGCCGAAACGGTCCGGCCGATACATGTCCTCGACCACGGCCTGCGGCAGCACATAGCGGCCGGGCGAGACCGCGCGCACCACATAAGCGACCGTGAACACCGTCTTATCGTCCTTGCTGCGTGTGAACGCCGCGGTGAACCGGTCATCGCGGAACTGGGCGTTCGCCGGCTCGACTGCATTCTCGATCCAGTTGAGCTTCCCGGTCTCGCCGGACGACACGAGGCGTGGATTGTCGATCTCGAACCCCGCCGGCAGATAGTCCGCGACGATGATGCGGCCGAACTGCGGCTGCGCCTCTGTGATCCGCAGCACCACCGCGAAACGCTGGTTTTGCGTCACCTTAGCGATGTCGGCGGGTTGTCCATCCAGCGTGTAGTAAAGTCGCTCGATCTTGAACCCGCGCGTCGCAGCCGGTTCTGGCGTCACAGGCGCACCGCTCACCGAGAGAACGGCGCGGGCGTCCGTGTCGCCGGTATTGGTCACCTTGAACGGTGCCGCGAGATCGGCGGCACGCAGCCCCTGGAAGAAGGCACCCTTCTGCGGCCGTCCGGCCACATCGAGCGTGATGGCGCCGCTCTCTTTGCCGATGGCGCGGGCGGCGAGCACCAGCCACGCCTGCTCCTGCGTCGACAACTGGTTGGCAAGACCGCGCGCGGAATCGACCCGCTGCACCGCCGCTTCGACCGTCGCACGCGGCGCGTTTGCTTCCGAAGCCAGCGTCACCAAAGCTGCCGAGTCACGCAGCATCGAACCGAAGTCCGAGCGGCCTGCCTGCAACGCGGGTTGTTGCGGGATCGCCCCCAATGCCGCCGCGAACACCCGCTCCGCACGGGTGCGATCGCCGAGCATGCCGAGCGCCGCGGCGATCTGCGCCTTGGCAATCGGCGTGGCGAGATCATTGGTCTGGCTATCGGCGATGTAGCGCAGGTCTCCGACCGGCGCCGCCCCGTTGCGGGCCAGCACATAGAGCGCATAGGCCAACTCACGGCCGCCATCCTTCTTCGGCTCGGGCGCGGTCGCGACGTAATTGCGCAACCGGTCGATCGCCATCTTGAATGACGTATCGGGCACATCGAACTTGCGCTCACGCGCCCGGCTCAGGAAATCGGTGACATAGGCATCGAGCCAGATGTCGTCGCCGCCAACGCTCCACAAGCCGAACGAGCCGTTCGAACCCTGCCTTGCCAGCAGGCGTTCGATGGCTTCGCGGATGCGTTCCTCGCCATCGCGATCAAGCGCCAGTCGTCCGGGCGGCGCGATGTCGTTGATATAGAGCATCGCCACCGCGCGGCTCGCGATCTGCTCGGTGCATCCATAAGGGTACCGGTCAAGCGCCTGCACGAGCGTTGCCGCATCGAGCGACGCCGAAAGGCTGACCGAGAGATCGACACGTCCCGTTCCCGGAACAAGGTCGGCGAATGCGTCGTTCGACACCGTCAGGCTCTCGCCCTTGGGCAACGGCCGCACGGTGCGGCGCGTCAGCGTCGTCGTCGCCGGCCGCGTCTCCAGCGGATAGTCGCGCGTCAGCGCAAATCCGTCTGGACCGTTGACAGCTAAATGCAACGTCGTCACGCCCGCCTGCTTTGCCGTGAGCGGAATGGAAATCCCGGTCCGATGTCCGCGATTGAGCGTCACCGTCCGGTTGGCATCAACACCGCCGTCGCCATTCAATGACACCGCATAATTGCCCGCGGCACCTTCCACATTGTCGAGGCTCAGATGGAACGTGGATGTATCGCCGATCCGCAGGAACCGCGGCAGCGTCGCCGTCGCCACCACGGGATCGCGAACGACCACATCGCCCGAAGCCTTGCCGACGCGATCGGCGCTGAAAGCCACCGCCATCACCCGCACCGTTCCGGCAAACGCCGGAATGTTGAACGGGATCGAGGCGGTGCCGTCTGGACCGACGGTCACAAGACCGGAATACAACGCGAGCGGCGCCTGGGTCGGCGGCGATCCCGCAAGATCGGCTCCCGCCATGTCACCGCCGGAGCGGATCGCCCCACGCGTTCCCTGCATGCCGTCGATCAACTGGCCGTAGAGATCGCGCAGCTCCGCCGTCAGCCGCCGCTGTCCGAGGTAATACTCATCCGGCGCCGGCGGTTTGTAATTGGTGAGGTTGAGAATGCCGACATCGACAGCGGCCGCCACGACCTGCGCCTGCTCGCCCGCGCGCAGACCGCCGAGCTTCACCGGCACCGTGAGCGTCGTCTCCGGCCGGATCGTCGCCGGCAACGGCATGTCCACGGTCAAGGTATGCGCGGCGCGGTCAATGGCGAACCACTGCACGCCGATGGCGCGGCC
>JBQCFU010000270.1:0-4910 GCA_051958775.1 Pseudolabrys sp. | reverse complement strand
TGAAACTGATTGCCGCGACCGCGATCGTCTCGGCGTCACCAGCCGCTGTGTCGTGGCTCTACTACGCCAACCGCCTCTACGAATTGCCGCTCGGCGTCGCGTCCATCGTCATCTCCTCGGTGCTGGCGCCGCGGATCGCCGCCGCCATTCTCGACGGCAACACGCAGGACGCCGCACGAGCGCAATCGCATGCGCTGGAGCTTGGTCTCGGCCTCGTTCTGCCGGCGGCGGCCGGCTTTGCGGTGCTGGCGCATCCGATCGCCATGGGCCTGTTCGAGCGCGGCGCGTTCGGCGCCGCCGACAGTCTCGCGGTGGCGGCAGCGCTTGCCGCGATCTGCGCCGGCCTGCCCGGCCATGTCACCGAGAAGGTGATGGGCGGCATCGCCTTCGCGCATGAAGACACGCGCACGCCGATGCTGGTGGCGCTCGCGGGACTCGCACTCACCATCGCTCTCGGCCTGCTGCTGTTCCCATCCTACGGCGCGACCGGAATCGCCGGCGCGATCGCCGTGTCCGGCTGGTTCGATGCGCTGCTGCTCACCGCGATCCTGGCCCGCCGCGGCTGGCTCACCCTCGCTCCGGCGACGCCGGGACGGCTCGCCCGCATCGCCGGCGCCACCGTGGCGATGGGTCTCGCGGTGGCCGGTGCCGCGGCCGCTCTCGCATCGATGACCCGGCCCGGCCTGCCGGCCTTGCTCGTCACCGTGCTGCTCGCCGGTGGCGGCGCGCTGCTCTACGGCCTGCTGCTGCACGCTTTGCGCGTGATCGATCTGCGCGCGATCCGCCGCGGCTGGCGCCAGTAATTCCGACCTCATCCGGGCTTGATCCGGGCTTGATCCGGGCTTGCCTGCCGCCGTCCCGGCATGGCAAGCACGGTCGCTCCCGGGCGAAAAGTCCGGCGACCGAAAGCAACAGGATTGCAAGACGTGACCCAACCGGCCAACAAATCCCCGGCCTTCAAGCCGCTGGTGTTCTCCGGCGTGCAACCGACGGGAAACCTGCATCTCGGCAACTATCTCGGCGCGATCACGCGCTTTGTCGCGCTGCAAGACACGTATGAATGCATCTATTGCGTCGTTGATCTGCACGCGATCACCGTCTGGCAGGAACCGGCCGAGCTGAAGAAGGCGATCCGCGAAGTGACGGCGGCGTTCATTGCCTGCGGCATCGATCCGAAGAAGCACATCGTCTTCAACCAGAGCCAGGTCTCCGGTCACGCCGAGCTTGCCTGGGTGTTCAACTGCGTCGCCCGCATGGGCTGGCTCAACCGCATGACCCAGTTCAAGGAGAAGGCCGGCAAGGACCGCGAGAACGTGTCGGTCGGTCTGTTCACCTATCCGGATCTGATGGCCGCCGACATTCTCGTCTATCGCGCCACGCATGTTCCGGTCGGCGAAGACCAGAAACAGCATGTCGAACTGGCGCGCGACATCGCGCAGAAATTCAACAACGATTTCGGCGCGTCGATCCGCGACAACGGCTACGGCGATGCGTTCTTCCCGCTGCCCGAACCGCTGATCCAGGGACCGGCGACGCGGGTTATGTCGCTGCGTGACGGCTCGAAGAAGATGTCGAAGTCCGACGCCAGCGACTATTCGCGCATCAACCTCACCGACGATGCCGACGCCATCGCGCAGAAGATCCGCAAGGCGAAGACTGATCCGGAGCCGCTGCCGAGCGAGGAGAAGGGTCTCGACCCGCGGCCGGAGGCGGACAACCTCGTCGGTATTTTCGCGGCGCTCAACAACACCACCAAGGCCGAGGTGCTGCGCGAATTCGGCGGCTCGCAGTTCTCCACCTTCAAGGGAGCGCTGGTCGATCTCGCGGTCGCCAAGCTCAGCCCGATCGCCGGCGAAATGACGCGGCTGGTGCAGGACCCGGCGCATATCGACGCCATCCTCTCCGAAGGTTCGGACCGCGCCCGCGTGCTCGCCGACGCAACCATGCGCGGCGTCCGCGACATCGTCGGCTTCGTGCAGAAAAAATAATCACCTCATAGAGAAACATTGTTCCGCCCGGCGGCATCTTGGCGCCGGGGCGAACGCCGTGCCACCATTGCCCCGCTTGATGCAGCTTTGCGCCGATCGCGTGGCACGCCACGGTTTTCCAAGTTTCTTCCAACGTTTCCAAGGGAGCGACGATGAGCCAGAAACGCCGCAGCTTTGAAAGCGGACATCAGCGCAAATATCTGATCATCGTCGATGACACCGAAGAGTGTGATCGCGCGGTCTATTGGGCGGCGCGGCGCGCCGCGCGCACCAAGTCCGGCGTCGTCATGCTGCGGGTGATCGAGACCGAGGGCCGCAACCAGCAGTGGCTCGGCGTCGCCGACATCATGCGGCAGGAAGCGGCGGATGCCGCCAATGCCGCGCTCGACAAGGCCGCCGGCCGCGCCAATGGCATCGCCGGCATCACACCGGAACGGGTGATCCGCGAAGGCATGGTGGCCGAGGAAATTTCCAAACTGATCGAGGAAGATGCCGACATCGGCATCCTCGTGCTCGCCGCCGGTACCGGCAAGGAAGGCCCCGGCCCGCTGGTCAGCAATATCGGCCGGATCGCCGGCGCGTTCCCGATCCCGATCGCCATCGTGCCCGGCCATCTGGCGGACGAAGAACTCGACGCCATGGCCTAACCGGCGCGAGAAAACCGGCTCCCGCGCCGGGTTTCATACCTTGGTCTGAGCCGAACCGGGGCTGCCTGCCCCGGTTGCGGGTGCCTTTCCCGGCCCTATCTTTGCTATAAGAGCCGCTACGCCCCGCGGACCTTGAATCCGTGACCTGTCATTCCGGGCGAGGAGCCAAGACCCATGTTCATCCAGACCGAACCGACCCCGAACCCCGCCACCCTGAAGTTCCTGCCCGGCCGCGACGTGCTGCCCGGCAGCGCGCTCGACATGCCGAGCCGCGACGCGGCGGCGCAATCGCCGCTGGCGCAGAAGCTGTTCGACATTCCCAATGTCGGCGGCGTGTTCTACGGCCAGGACTTCATCACCATCACCAAGACCGCCGGCGAGTGGCAGGAGATCAAGCCCGCCGTGCTCGGCGCCATCATGGAGCACTATCTCTCCGGCGAACCGCTGCTCGCTGACGGCTCCGATGCCGCCAGCGATGGCGACGAGTTCTTCGACGAGAAGGACGCGGACACGGTCGCGACCATCAAGGACCTGATCGAGACGCGCGTGCGCCCGGCCGTGGCGAACGACGGCGGCGACATCACCTTCAAGGGCTTCAAGGACGGCGTGGTGTTCCTCACCATGAAGGGCTCGTGCTCCGGTTGCCCGTCCTCCACCGCGACGCTCAAGCACGGCATCCAGAATCTGCTGAAGCACTTTGTGCCTGACGTCACCGAGGTGCGGCCGATTTAAGTTCAGCACGACGCTGCCAGACACTCGTCATGCCCGGCCTTGTGCCGGGCATCCACGTCTTCGCTTCCTGGAACAAAGGCGTGGATTGCCCGGAAAAACCCGGCCATGACGGCAAATTATGCTAAAACAGCACCATGCGAATCCTCGCCATCGACACGGCACTTGAAAGCTGCTCGGCCGCGGTGCTCGACACCGCGCGCACCGACCTGCTCGCGGTCGAGCAGGAGCCGATGGTGCGCGGACACGCCGAAGCGCTGATGCCGCTGATCGCGCGGGTGATGGCTCGCGCGCAACTCGAATTCAAGGAGCTCGACCGGATCGCGGTGACGGTCGGCCCCGGCAGCTTCACCGGACTGCGCGTCGGCATCGCCGCCGCACGCGGCATCGCGCTCGCCTCCGGCAAACCCGCGATCGGCCTGTCGACATTGTCCTCTTATGCCGCGCCGCTGATCGCCGCCGACAAGACGCTGCCAGTGGTGGCGGCGATCGACGCACGCCACGATCACGTCTACCTGCAGGTGTTCGGCGCCGGCGGCCGCACTTTGGTCCCACCGCGCATCAGTCCGCTGCGCGAAGCGGTGCGCGTGGCTGCAAGCGCCGGCGCGCGGATCATCGGCACCGGCGCGCGCATGATGGCCTCAGCCTGGCCGACCCTCGAAAAGCCGCCGTCGCTGGTCGACGAGCGTCGTGCGCCCGAGATCGAATGGGTCGCGCGGCTCGGCGCCGCCGCGACCGACACGCAGACGCCGCCCAAACCCTTGTATCTGCGCGCACCCGACGCACAGCCGCAGGACGCCGCACAACTGGCGCGCCGATGATCCGCACGCCGGTTTGGCAGTGGCTTGGCAGGCTGCTGCCGCGCCGTGCACCGACGCTCAGCGAAGCCTCCACGCGCGATGCCGCAGCGATCGCCGCACTGCATGGCGCATCGTTTCATCGCGGCTGGAGCGAAGACGAAGTCGAGACGCTGCTGCTCGACCGCACGGTGGTTGCACACCGCGCAACAGCAGGATCGCGCCTCGCCGGCTTCATCCTCTCCCGCTGCGCCGGCGGTGAAGTGGAAATCCTGTCGATCGCGGTTGCGCCGGGACGGCGCGGCAGCGGGCTCGGCCGCAATCTGCTGGATCTGCATCTGCGCCGCCTCGCCGGCCTCGGCGTCGGTGCGATTTTCCTCGAAGTCAGCGAATCCAACACGCCGGCGCGACGGCTTTACGCCAAAACCGGCTTTCGCGAAGTCGGACGACGACCGAATTATTACCGCGAAGCGGGCGGCACCGCGCATGCGCTGGTATTGCGCCGCGATCTGCCGTAACCAAGCAGGCGTGACGCTGCCCAATAGACGCTGCGGCCGACGCCACTTTATGATGGACGAGAATCCCGGAGACCGATGATGAACTCATCATCGCCAAAATCAGAAGACGATCGCCTGGTGACGACCAAGCCGTCGGACAAGCGCGTCATCGAGGCGCTGTGCGCATCGAAAGGAATGCGCATGACCGTGCAGCGCCGCGTGATCGCGAGCGTGCTCGCCGCCTCCGACGAT
>JBQCFU010000269.1:0-2275 GCA_051958775.1 Pseudolabrys sp. | reverse complement strand
CGCTGGCTGCGGCCGCTCCGTCGGCATTCGCGTGGGAGCCGGCCAAGCCGGTCGAGTTCATCGTTCCCGCCGGCACCGGCGGCGGTGCCGACCAGATGGCCCGCCTGATCCAGGGTATCGTCATCAAGCACAAGCTGATGAAGAAGCCGCTGATCGTGATGAACAAGGGGGCAGGCGCGGGCGCGGAAGGATTCCTTGAAGTGAAGAACGCGAAGGGCGATCCGTACAAGATCATCATCACCCTGTCCAACCTGTTTACTACGCCGCTGGCAACCGGGGTTCCGTTCAGCTGGAAAGAGATGACGCCGGTATCGATGATGGCGCTCGACCAGTTCGTCCTGTGGGTCAATGCCGACACGCCGAACAAGACCGCGAAGCAGTACATCGATGCAGTCAAGGCTGCCGGTCCGGGCAAGTTCAAGATGGGCGGCACCGGCTCCAAGCAGGAAGACCAGATCATTACCGTGGCGCTGGAAAAGGCCACCGGCAAGAAGATGACCTACATCCCGTACAAGGGCGGCGGTGAGGTCGCGGTGCAACTCGTCGGCGGTCACGTCGATTCGTCGGTCAACAACCCGATCGAGGCGGTGGCGCAGTGGCGCGCCGGCAAGCTGCGTCCGCTGTGCGTGTTCGACAGCAAGCAGCTCGATTACAAGGACAAGATCACTGCGGATCAGTCCTGGAACGACATTCCGACCTGCAAGTCGCAGGGTATCGATGTCGAATATCTGATGCTGCGCGGCTTCTTCATGTCGCCGGGCGCAACGCCCGACCAGGTCGCCTACTATGTCGACCTGATGAAGAAGGTGCGGGCCACGCCGGAATGGGCGCAGCTCATGAAGGACGGCGCCTTCAATCAGACCGCGCTGACCGGGCCCGAATATCTCAAGTGGGTCGAGAGCGCGGAAAAGACCCATGAAACGCTGATGAAAGACGCGGGCTTCCTCGCCAAGAAGTAGCCGCTCCGGCGCCGGCGTACCGCCCGATCCGCCGGCGTTTTTACAACGAGTTTGTTGTTTCGCTCCCTTCAGGAATCCTTTCGCATGAGCAGGCATCCCCTCATGGCATCTGACGGCCCTCCGCATCGCAGCGTCGAAGTCGCCGTCGCGATCATCTGCCTCATCTTCGGTGGCATCTCGATTTTCGGCAGTCTTAGTGCCGGCATCGGTTGGGGTGCGGAAGGCCCGCAGTCCGGATTCTTCCCGTTCTACATCGGCGTCATCATCATCCTGTCGAGCCTGGTCAATCTGAAGAACGCCTGGGCGCTCGATCCGCAGCCGCTGTTTGCCAACTGGGGTCAGCTCGGCCAGGTGCTCGCGGTGGTGATCCCGACCACGGTCTATGTGCTGGTGCTGCCGTATACCGGCATCTACGTCTCTTCGATCGTCCTGATCACCGGCTTCATGATCTGGCTCGGCAATTATCGCTGGAGCACGGCGGTCCTGGTCGGCGTCGCAGTGCCGGTCGCGATCTACTTCATGTTCGAGAAATGGTTCCTCGTGCCGTTACCGAAGGGGCCGCTCGAAGACTGGCTTGGTCTGTAGGTTTGGCCGGTAAACGCGGCGGCCACACGCCGCGTCCACGACAGAAAAAGATCTCGGGTTAGGAAACGTCATGTTGGAAGATATCGGCAATCTGTTTCACGGCTTCGCGGTCGAGATCCAGCCCTTCAACATCCTGCTGATGGTGGTCGGGATCTTGCTGGGCGTGATCATCGGCGTGCTGCCGGGCCTCGGCGGCGCCAACGGTATCGCCATTCTGTTGCCCTTGACCTTCAGCATGTCGCCGACCTCGGCGATCATCATGCTGTCGTGCATCTACTGGGGAGCGCTGTTCGGCGGCGCCATCACCTCGGTTCTGTTCAACATACCTGGAGAGCCATGGTCGGTCGCGACGACATTCGACGGCTATCCGATGGCGCAGCAGGGCAAGGCCGGCGAGGCGCTTACTGCTGCGTTCACCTCGTCCTTCGTCGGCGCGCTGTTCGCCGTGATCGTCATCACGCTGGTCGCGCCGCTGGTCGCGCAATTCGCGCTTGAATTCGGACCTGCCGAGAAATTCTCGGTGTTCTTCCTCGCGTTCTGCAGTTTCATCGGCATGGGCAAGGAACCGCCGTTCAAGACCGTCGCCTCGATGATGATCGGCTTCGCGCTCGCTGCCGTCGGCCTCGATAGCTTCACCGGTTCGCTGCGTCTCACCTTCGGCTTCACGGAGCTGCTCAACGGCTTCGACTTCCTGATCGCGGTGATCGGACTGTTTGGCATCGGCGAGATCC
>JBQCFU010000268.1:0-2892 GCA_051958775.1 Pseudolabrys sp. | reverse complement strand
CAAGGCGGTTTTTGAAGGTCGTGTCCGATGGGCGTCCCGTTTATCCCGAAGACGGCACCGTTTGGTGACGAAGAGATCGAGTTGTTGAACAGGGTCGTCGGGCCCGCCAACGACCGGCAGCGCGCCTGGCTTGCGGGTTTTCTCGCGGGAATTGAATCGGCGGCCGGCGTGGCGCAGCAGCCTGTTGCGCCGCCCGTCGCGGCCGAGCCGTTGACGATTGTCTTCGCCACGGAGTCCGGAAACTCCGAGCGCCTCGCCGGCGATCTCGCCAAGGTCGCGCGCAAGAACGGTCTCAAGCCGAATATCATCGATCTTGCCGATCTCGATATTCAGTCGCTCGCCAAGACGCGACGGCTGGTGGTGATCGCCGCGACATGGGGCGAGGGTGATCCGCCGTCGCGCGTGGCGGAAAAATATAACGAACTGATGCAGGGCGATCCCGGACGGCTCGATGGCGTCGAATACAGCGTCCTGTCGCTCGGCGAGTCGGCTTACGGGGAATTCTGCGCTGTCGGCAAGGCGATCGATGCTCGGCTCGAAGCGCTCGGCGCCCGGCGCGTTGTCGACCGGGTCGATTGCGATCTGGATTTCGAGAAGCCGGCAGCAGACTGGATCAACAAGACGGTGCAGAAGCTTGCGCCGGCCGAAGGTGCCACCGGTACGGTGATCGCCGTCGATTTCGCGAAGGCAGGCGCGGCCAAGACGGAGATCGTCGAGGCGGAGATCGCCGACCTCGTCAATCTCAATTCGTCCCGGTCGGACAAGGAGACCGTGCATCTCGCCTTGAGCTTTGATGGGATTGTGCCGCCTTACGAGCCGGGCGACTCGCTCGATCTCTATATCGAGAACGATCCGGCAGAGATTGATGATGTGCTCGCGGCCGCAGGGCTCGCCCACGACGCGGCCCTGCGCGACGAATTGCGCACTCGGGACATCCTCACTCTATCGCTCAAGAACCTCGAAACTTACGCAGCACTCACAGGCCATCAATATGTCAAGGCGCTGATCGAAAGCGGCGAGGCGAAGGCCTGGATCGCGGATCGGCAGTTGATCGACCTGCTGTGGCTCTTTCCCATCGCGATCAACGCCGAGCAACTGCGGGCGATCACCCGGCCGCTGGCGCCGCGCGCTTATTCCATCGCCTCGTCACGCCGCGATGTCGGCAACGAAGCGCATCTGCTGATCTCGGCAGTGCGCTATCGCGCGCATGGCCGCGACCGCAAGGGTGTTGCGTCGAATTATGTCGCGGAGCGCCGCAAGCGCGGCGAAAAAGTGCGCGTGAAGCTGCGCGCCAACAAGCATTTCCGTCTGCCGGCCGCCGACAAGGACGTCATCATGGTCGGGCCGGGAACCGGCGTCGCGCCGTTCCGCGCTTTTCTTCAGGAACGCCGTGCCACCGCTGCGAAGGGTCGCAACTGGCTCTTTTTCGGCGACCGGACTTTCACTCATGATTTCCTGTACCAACTCGAATGGCAGGAAGCGGTGAAAGAGGGCGCGCTGACGCGCATGGACGTGGCGTTCTCCCGCGATCAGCCGGAGAAGGTTTATGTCCAGCACCGGATCTGGGAACAGCGCCACGATCTCATCGCGTGGCTGGAGGGCGGCGCGTCGTTCTATGTCTGCGGCGATGCCAAGGAGATGGCCGGTTCGGTGCGCCAGGCCGTCGAGATGGCCTATGCCGATGTGAAGTCGGCGACGCCGGAACAGGCCGCCGATTTCGTCCGTCAGCTTGAGCGCGACAAGCGTTACCTGACCGATACTTATTGAAGCATCGCGTCGATGCTGCCGCTTTGTGCGGCCGCGTCACGCCAGTGGTGTTCTCCATGAGCAAAGAACTCTCCCGCAACGAACATATCAAGGAAGCCAGCAATTTCCTGCGCGGCACCATCGCCGAAGGGTTGAGCGACGCGCTCACAGGGGCGATCGTCGAGGACGATGCTCAGCTCGTGAAGTTTCACGGCATGTATCTTCAGGATGACCGCGACCTGCGCGCCGAACGCGGCCGCAAGAAGCTGGAAAAGGCTTTTGCCTTCATGCTCCGGGTGCGGATCACCGGCGGCGTTCTGACCTCGCCGCAATGGCTCGCGCTCGACCACATCGCGCGCACTTATGCCAACGGTTCCATGCGTCTGACGACGCGCCAGACCGTGCAGCTCCACGGTGTGATCAAATCGAATCTGCGCGCGACGCTGAAAGCGATCGATGCGCAGCTGCTCAATACCATCGCGGCCTGCGGCGACGTCAACCGCAATGTGATGTGCAACCCGAATCCATATCAGTCGCACGCACACGCTGTGGCGCAATCACTAGCCCAGGCCGTTTCAGATCACCTGACGCCGCACTCCGGCGCTTATCGCGAGATCTGGCTCGACGGCGAAAAGATCGCCGGCGCGCCGGAGCCCGACGTGGCTGTTGAGCCGATCTATGGTCGGACGTATCTGCCGCGCAAATTCAAGGTCGCTGTCGCGGTACCGCCGTCGAATGACGTCGACATTTATGCCAACGATCTTGGCTTCATCGCCGTTCTCGATGAAGCCGGCGATGTGGTCGGTTGGAACGTGGTTGCCGGCGGCGGCATGGGCATGACCCACGGCGAGCCGGACACCTATCCGCGCACGGCCGACATGCTCGGTTTCTGCACCACGGATCAGGCGGTCGCAGTGGCCGAGGCGGTGGTCACGACGCAGCGCGACTGGGGCGACCGTGCGAACCGCAAGCATGCGCGTCTCAAATACACCATCGAAGACCGCGGGCTGGACAATTTCCGCACCGAAGTCGAGCGCCGCGCGGGGATGGCGTTCCAGCCGGCGCAGCCGTTTGTCTTCACGTCGATGGGCGACCGTTACGGCTGGGTCGAGAGCGGTGACGGCCGCGCGCCTCTCACTTTATTCA
>JBQCFU010000267.1:0-27990 GCA_051958775.1 Pseudolabrys sp. | reverse complement strand
GATTTCCAGTGCACCGATCGGGTTGCTGTAATGGCTCCGGAATCGATGACGCATAGCCCGGCAACGGTGCGGCCCAGTCTTTCGAGGCGGAGCGCGGTCGCATAGGCGAAATGGCCGCCGATCGAAACACCGAGCAGTTCGACCGGCATTTGCGGGATACGATGCACGATTTCCGCGACAAGAGCGTCGGCGAGAGCTTCCGCGGTGAGGCCGGCGTCGGCGTAAGTTTGCCAGGATGGATAGCGCAGCGTGACGAAGCGATCCCGGTCGGACGGGTCGGCACAGAACAGCGCGCAATCCGGCACGTGGCCGTTCGCGCCCGGCAGAAGGATGATCGGCCGGCGCGGGGTGCTCATGCGTGGGCCACGCTTGCCCGAGATAACACTGCCGCGACCGTGCGCGCGGTGTATTCGGCTCCGGCGACGAAGCGGAACACTGGCCCGAAGCTCATTGATGAGGCCGGGCCGACGAAGCGAAGACCCGGGACGGAGGACTGGAATGACGCATCGAGCCGAGGCGCGCGGCCATGCCGGGCAATGGCGCGGCGCAGTTCAGGTGACAGAAACGGAATACGTTCGACGTTTACCTCGTAGCCTGTGCCGGCGATGACGCGGTCGACGAGCAATTCGTGATCGTTCTTGTCCCCGTGCCGCCGCAAGCGGAGCGACACGCGATTGCCGATCTCCCGTGCTTCGACGACAGTCGTATCGCATTCGACCGGCACAGATGTCTCGACGCGTTCGCGAAGCCACCACGCGCCCTCGGGCGGCAGGAAGTTTTTCAGGAAGAGCGTACGCCAGCACGACGGCAGCCGGTGAAACGTGCCAGGCAGTTGTGTCAGTGCCCATGCCTTGGGGCTGCCGCCCAGCGCGGAGATCGGCCAGCGGATCCGCTGCCAGAGCGTCGGCGCACGGCTCCCCTGGGTCATCCAGAGGATCGACGGCTTGCGGATCAGCAATCGTGGCGATGCCTGGGCTTCGTGGAGCAGGGCGGCTGCTTCGAGGGCGGATTGACCAGAGCCGATGACCGCGACCTCCAGACCCTGGAAATCAGCAAAGTTGTCGACTTTGGCGCTGTGCGTGGCGACGGCACCGGATAGCGTCCGCAAGGCGTGCGGCATCTTTGCGAAGTTCGCGAGTCCGGTAGAGACGATGACGTCCGATGCTTCAACCTCGTCGCCATTGTTGAGCGTCAGGATGAAGCCCTGCCGGCGCCGGGACACGTTCGCGACGTCCACGGGCTCGATCCAATCGACATTCCGTTCCTGAAACCAGCGGCCATATGCGGTGAAATTCTCGATGGAGCATGGCTCGAATGTCTCCAGACCGCGCGGCTCATTGTAATCGGCGAATGTCGAGCCCGGGCTCGGCGACGAGATGTTGGTTCCGAAGCAATAGGATTTGAGATAGCGCCGCGTCCCGGCGCCGGCGATCTGGTTCCAGAACGCCATGGGCCTGCCGAAAATCCGGTGCGCGACATTGCGTGCCGCGAGATGGCTCGCCAGCGAGAGCCCGTAAGGTCCGCCGCCGATGATTGCCACGAGTTGCCTGCTCATGATTACAGCTCGCGCGCGACGAGAGGCGAAGACGGGAGCATGGTTCGCACGAACCGCGGTGCGGCCCGGAATCCGAGATAGATTTCCGAAAGAACATGGACGATGCCCGGCATCGGGTCGCTGCGATTGGAAGCGAAATGGACCATGTGCGCGCGGTTCTGCCGCGCCCAGCCCCGCCAATGTGCAAGGTCCTTGAGACGCGCTCGCATGCAGAGCGTCTGCGCCAGCAGGATCACATGCAGAGTGAAATTGTCGCTGAACACGACTTTCTCGGTCGCCTTCTCGCGGTCTGCCTCGGCCGCGAGCATTCGCACGGCGTCGGCCTCGCCGAGCGCGTCCAGATAAGCCAGCATCGGCAGAGGCAATCCGCGGCGCAGGTCGAGGCCGATCTGGTTGAACAGGCGCGGGTTGAAATCGATGACTGTCCAGGCGCCATCGTGCAGGATGAACTCGACCTCGAACAATCCGAAGTAGTCGAGCTCGCGGCAGAGGCGGTAGACGGCCTGCGATAATGCGGGATCGGCGGAGCACGACTCGTAGCAAACGCCGACCCCCACCGGCCGCGATCGCTGCAGGATCTTGGTCGACCGCCGGGTCACAAATACATCCGCGCTTCGCCCGATGAAGCCGGAGATGGACACCACGCCTTCACGCCCGATGCTGACGAATTTCTGGATCACCGGACGCACTGCGCCGGGTGCGCGCGCGGTGTCGTCAAAACGATACCGTTCGCGAGCGAGGAAGCGTGGGTATTCGGCTAGGAGCTCGTCCGGCGAATGCACGACCACGCCCTTGTCGTTTCGCAGGCGATGGACGTGCGTCCGCGGCTTGATCAGAACCGGATAAGGAAGGCGCGGCGCCAGCTCGGCGAGTTCGTCCGCGCTCTGTGGATCCCAGCTCGGCAGCACCGCAACCCCGGCGTTCGTGGCGGCTGTTTCGAGCAGTCCCTTGTCGAGGATGCGTTCGATCGTTTCGATCGACGGCTGATACAGCCGGAAATAGCGCGCGAGAAGCGGTGCATTGGAGGTGTAAAGCCAGACCAGTTCGTCGGACGTCGGCAGCAGCACCTGGCCGGGATCAGCCTTTCCGATCGCGAGCAGCCGATCAAGGTAACGAATATTGTCGCTCTCAACCGGCCCGGCGTAGCGGCGCGCGGCGTAGCGCGACCACCCGGCCGCGCAAAAAGGATGATCGACGATGACGTTGACGCCAACGCCGTGGCCGGCGAGGTGGCGCAAGGCCGCGATCGTTCCCCCCGAGGACGCCGATCCCAACAGAACGGAGGGCCGTTTGAGAATGGGTTCGTACATGCCGAGCTTCGATTTTGCGGGAGCCCCTGGCCGTTGCAGGCCACTCTCACGAGTGGGACGGCTACCTCTTTAAACGCGTCACTCCGCCGCAGGGCGCGACGTTCGCGAAATAATCCTGACCGTTTCGCTCTCCCCGAAGGGCTCGCCGGGAGCTGACTGCTCGATGTCGCGCCGCAGCATGCGCGGCGAAAACTCACGCGGCTATTTTGGCAATCGTGTCGAGACGCGAGTGAGGTCCCGGGCCGGTCAAAAAGTGCAACCGGTTGCGCTTTCTGGACTATCCCGGTCGGAACCGGACGCGCCCGCTGCTATGTCGTTGCAAGGAGCCGTGGACCAAGCCGGACCTGGCGTGATGCACGTTGCTGGTGCGCAAGGCCGGGCGCGAAGCTATCAAGATCTTGATATCGCTATATTTATAGCCAGCCTGGTCATCGCCTGCCTGGACCCGCTCCGGAACGCTGGAAGGCGGCGAGATCACGTGGTCGCGGTTCGCCCGGTCGCCTTGTCCGGCGCGTTCGCTCGCGCTTCCCGCATGGCACTGGATTGCCCGTAAAGCTTTTCGAGATAATCGATCAGTTCACGCAAGGCTTCGATAGCGGTACGAGGCTTGCGCCGCCGGATCCCCGACAGAATCCGCTCATGATAGCCGATGATCGCTTTGCGCTCGCGTACCCTGAACGTGACCAGATTGGTGATCGGCAGAAGGGCCTCGACCACCGCATACATCACGAAGCGCATCGGTGCATTGCAGGTCGCATCGACGATGGCGCGGTGAAAACGCACATCGGCCGCGCAGAACTCCTCATCACTGATCGACGGATCGCATGACGAGGCGAGCGCTTCCTCCATCGCCTGCATGTGCTGTGGCTGCCAGTTCTCCGCAGCGAGCTGGCAGCAGCTTGCTTCCATTTCGAACCGTGCCCGCGCGATCTCAGCGAAGTTGAACACTCCGAGGCTGACCATCATTGTCGCGGTGCCGGTCAGCGATGCAGCAAACAAGGCCGGATCCGGCTCGGCAACGAAATTGCCGCCGAGGGGCCCGCGGCGTGAGCGGACCAGATTCTGCGCCGCGAGCCTTTTCAGCGCCTCGCGGATCGTTGGCCGCGACACGCCATAGGTCTGCGCAAGTTCGTCTTCGGTCGGCAACCGTTGCCCGACCTGAAGTCGGCCGCTGACGATGGCTTCGCGGATTTGCTCAGAGATTTGTTTGGCAACGCTGGCCGTCACGACAGTTGGCAACTGACGCTGCATAGAGGTCTTGCCCCCGACAATCGCGGCAGAGAGAAGCCCATGTCTCGGGCCGAAGTCTGCCGCACCATTTCACTTCTGGGCATACAGCAGATTCGCACGGGGCACATCGCCTCCGTTCGCCGTAGCGCACAAGCAGGCTCAATCTACGAAATCATTATTTGTTTGACAAATATGAAAATGAAACGACAATCCACCCTGCTGCAAACAGCACTGGTGGAGGGACCGTTGCCGTTTCAAGCGATTGTTGCGCGCGACACTTCAGGAAAAAGCATCGCCGAACTGGCGTCGCTGGAGTTGAGCGATCTCCCGGCCGGAGACGTGCTGGTCGAGGTTCAATATTCCGCGCTGAACTACAAGGACGCGCTCGCGGTCTGCGGCAACCGCAACAAGATCATGAAAAGCCTGCCGTTCGTGCCCGGTATCGACCTTGCTGGAACGGTGGTCGAAAGCAGTGATCCTGCGTTTGCGTCGGGAGATCAGGTGCTTGCCACAGGCTGGGGTCTCGGCGAGCGCCATTGGGGCGGCTTTTCCCGCTATGCCAAGCTGAGCAAGGAGTGGCTGACGCCGCTGCCCGCAGGACTGACGCCGCGCCGCGCGATGGCGTTGGGCACAGCAGGCCTCACCGCCATGCTGTGCGTCGAGGCGTTGGAACGGGCTGGTGTAGCGCCCTCCTCGGGCGAGGTGGTTGTCACTGGCGCATCGGGGGGCGTCGGCAGCCTGTCGGTGATGCTGCTTGCTGCGCTCGGCTACTCCACCGCCGCAGCGACGGGCCGGCCTGAGCAATCCGATTATTTCAAATCGCTCGGCGCATCCCGCGTCGTGCCGCGCAGCGAACTCGATCGCGATGCCAAGCCTTTGGAAAAAGAGCTTTGGGCGGGTGCGATCGACACCGTCGGCAGCAAGACGCTGGCAACCCTGCTCACGCAGATCCGTTACGGCGGTACGGTTGCCGCGTGCGGTCTCGCTGGCGGCTTCGATCTGCCTTCAACGGTGATGCCGTTCATCCTACGTAATGTGGGATTGCAGGGCGTCGATTCGGTTTATCTGCCGGCTGACCGACGCGTGCCGGCCTGGCGTCGTCTCGCCGAGCTTCTGCCGGCTGCGCAAATTGACCGCATCGCTCACGATGCGAAACTCGCGGATATTCCCGCGCTCGCGCAAAAAATGCTGGACGGCAAAGCGCAGGGACGTGCCGTCATCTCACTGGAGCCATAACGAAAAAATCTATCACCTCGGCAAGGGGAGGCCATTCGATGACTGACAGGTTCTCGCGTCGATCTTTCATCCGCCTTGGCACGACCGGCGCGATCGCCAGCATTGCGGCGCCGATGATTATTTCTTCCGCCGTCCGCGCCCAGAACCGGACGCTTTACGTCAACACCTATGGTGGAGACCTCGAGCAGGGCTGGAAAAAAGCCTACTGCGAGCCCTTCACCAAGCAGACCGGCATCAACATCAGAACGGTGACGCCGGTCAATTTCGCCAAACTACGTGCGCAGGTGCAGACCAAGTCCTTCGAATGGGACATCACCTGCATGAACATCACCGAACTGACGCAGGCCGAAGTCGATGGGTTGACCGAGGCGATCGACCCCAAGATCGTGAAGGACCTTCCCAAGAGCATCATCGTCGGCAACGGGATCGGCGCCTACAATCTCGGCACCACGCTTGTTTACCGGAAGGACAAATTCCCGAACGGTGGGCCGCAGAGCTGGGCCGATTTCTGGGACGTCAAAAAATTCCCGGGCAACCGCTGTCTGTTCAATCGCCCCTTCACGTGCCTTGCATGGGCGCTGCTTGCTGACGGCGTGCCCAAGGACAAGCTCTATCCGATGGACGTCGATCGCGCGTTCAAGAAAATGGACGAGATCAAACCGCATATCAAAGTGTGGTGGACGCAGGGCTCGCAATCGCAGCAACTGATCCGCGACGGCGAAGTCGACATGATCGGCATGTGGAGTGCGCGTGCCGCGAACCTGATCGAACAAGGCGTTCCGCTCGAAATGGTCTGGAATGGGGCGGAAAACTTCACGTCCTACTGGTTCCTGCCGCGGGGAACGCCGCGCGCGGAGATCGCCTGGCAATTCGCCGATTTTGCTGCGCAAGCCGAGCAGCAGGCGAACTTCACCAAGCTGCTGCCCTATGGCCCCGTCAACCCCGGCGCGCTGAAACTCGTGCCGGAGGCGCGCATGAAGCTGACGCCGTCCTGGCCGGCCAACCTCGATGTGTCGTTCGAGCACGATGCCAAGTGGCTCGGCCCCCGTCTCGGCGGCATCCGCGAGCGCTGGGCCCAATGGCTCGCGTCCTGATGATGTGATGCGGGCCTCATGATCGCTTGGGAAAGTAAAGCCGCGAAGCCCTATCTGCTGATGACGCCGGTCGTCGTCGTCATCGCGATCTGCTTCCTCTTGCCGATCCTCAATGTCCTCTTCCTGTCGTTCACCGAGCCGACGGTGTCGCTGCATAACTACGCTCGGATTTTCTCGGTGCCGCTCTATCTCCGTGTTCTCGCCAACACGTTCAAGAACGCGGCGCTGGTGACCGTGATCTGTCTCGCGCTTGCTTATCCTCTGGCTTACACGCTGGTGCGGCGCGGGCCTGTGATTGCCGGCATTCTGCTGGCGGCGGTTGCCATCCCGTTCTGGACCGGATTCCTCGTCCGGACGTTTTCGTGGCTTGTGATCTTCGGAGCGGAGGGGCCGGTCGCAGGGTTGATGCGATGGGCGGGGTTCGAGCCGCCGCGCATGCTGTTCACCACTTTCGCCGCGCTGTGGGGCATGACGCACATCCTTCTGCCCTACATGGTGATGGCGCTGTATGGCGTGATGAAACGCATCAACATGCAGCAGATCAAAGCCGCGGAAAGTCTCGGCGCTACGCCGATTGTCGCCTTCTGGCGCGTATTCGTACCGCAATCACTGCCCGGCGTGATCAACGGCTGCGTGCTCGTTTTCACGATGTGCCTCGGCTTCTACGTGACGCCGGTACTCCTCGGTACGCCGACGGACATGATGATCGCGCAACTGATCGGCCAGCAGGTGCAGGAACTGCTGGCGTGGGGCTTTGCTGCCGCTTTGTCCGTCATGCTGATGGTTTGCACATTCGCGATTCTGGCAATCTACGACCGCTTCTTCGGCCTGCAGCGGCTGTGGGGCTGAACCGATGATCGCGCTCGTTCTTGCTCTGATCGTTGCTGCATTTCTGGTCGCGCCGCTGTTCATCGTCGTGCCGATGTCGTTCAGCACGGCGGCCTCTTTCGCTTTTCCGCCGCCCGGCTATTCGCTCGGCTACTATCATGCGTTCTTTGCCAGCGAGAGCTGGCTGACGTCCGTCTTCAACAGTCTGATCATCGCGTCCGTCACGACGGTCTGCACGCTGGCCATCACTATTCCTGCGGCCATGGGCTTTGTGCGCTATCGGTTCCGCGGTGCGAGCATCTTCAATCTGATCGTGATGGCGCCGCTGATCACGCCGCATATCATGGCAGCTCTCGCCTATTACAATTTTCTCGCCAAGTTCGGAATTCTCGGCACGCATCTCGGCGTCATCATTGCGCATACCGTGCTCACGGTGCCGATCTGCTTCTTGTGTGTCTGCGCCGCCGTCAAAGGGTTCGACACCAATCTCGAACGCGCGGCCATGAGCATGGGCGCGGGGCCGCTGACAACATTCCGCAGGGTCACCTTTCCGCTGTTGCGGCCGGGATTTTTGATCGGGGCGCTATTTACGTTCCTCTATTCGTTTGAAGAGCCGGTCGTCGCGCTGTTCATCAGCGGCCGTGTCGCAGCAACGATGCCGAAGAAGATGTTCGAAAGCATTCAGCTCGACGCCGATCCGATCATCGCGGTGGTGTCGACGCTGCTGTTTGCCTTCGCGGCCCTCGCCATCCTGATACCGACGACGGTTCGCCTCTTTCGGGAACGTGCCGCATGAAAAGCCCCGCGAACCGCCGTTCGATCGACGCGCTGCTCGATCCACGCTCGATCGCCGTTCTCGGCGCGTCGGATCGCCCCGGTTCGATCGGCGACATCGTTCTCGGATCGCTGCGCAAATGTGGCTTTGCCGGTGACGTCTGGCCGATCAATCCGCGCTACAAGGAAATTCACGCCTTTTCCTGTTTCGAGCATATCAGCCAGATTCCCGGTGTGCCTGATGTTGTCGCGATCTGCACCCGCGGCGACACCGCGCCTGCTCATCTCAAGGACATCTTGGGGGTCGGCGGCCGCTCCGCCGTGATTTACGATGGTGGCTTCTCGGAAAGCGGCGAAGATGGTGCCGCGCGCCAGCGCGAGATCACCCTGTTTTGCCGGGACAATGACATCGCCTTGTGCGGCCCGAACTGCATGGGGACGATCAATGCCCATAGCGGTGCGACCACCTACAAACTCCCGTTGCTCGATACGGGCCGCCTGCGCGGCAATATCGGACTGATCTCGCAAAGCGGATCGATCACGATTGGTCTGCTGGGAGATACGCGCCGTTTCGGATTTTCAACGGTGGTGTCCACCGGCAACGAAGCCGGGTTGAAGGCGGCGGACTACGTCGATGCTCTGATCGATGATGAAAGAACCGGCATCATCGCGCTCTTTATTGAATCCGCTCGCGATCCCGCGCGGTTTCGCGCGGCGCTGGAGCGCGCCGCCAATGCTGAAAAGCCCGTCGTCGTGCTCAAGGTGGGCCGCAGCGCCCGCGCAGAGCAGGCCGTGAAAAGCCATACGGGCGGGCTTGCCGGCGAGTCGCGGATCTTCTCGGAGATGCTGCGCAAGGTTGCTGCCATCGAGGTCGCCGACATCGACGAGATGACCGAGGTTCTGGCCGCGCTGCAGGTGCGCAAACGGCCGGCCGGCCGCCGCATCGCGGCGGTGACCGGTTCGGGTGGCCAGGCCGAACTCGTCCTGGATATCGCCGAAGCGCACGCCATCGATTTGCCGCCGTTGTCGGCGGAGAGCCGTGCCGAGGCGGAATCCGTCATCGGCCATCTCACGGGTGACGGCAATCCGATGGATGCCTGGGGCAACGGAGACGTTGCGCGCAATCTCCCTCATGCTTTTTCGGTGATCGACCGCGATCCCAATTACGATGTGATCGTTCTCTGCAACGAGAATATCGATAATGCGCCGATCGGACGCTCCGAAGCGGTGATGAAGCTGTTTTGTGCATCGGCACTGGCTTCGTCGAAGCCGCACTTTGCACTCAATATGCGCCCTGGCCTGATGCACGGCGGCAATCTCGAACTTTTGAGAGAGGCCGGAGCCGGGATGCTCGGCGGCGCGCGCCAGGGACTCGGCGCAATCGATCGCGTGGCTGTGTTCGATCAGGCCCGCCGTCGCGTCAGAGCTGAAGCGCCTTCCGTCGAGCCGATGGTCCTTCCGGGCGCAGGCACGGGCCGCACCATCAACGAATATGATTCCAAGCAACTCCTCGCCCGTTACGGCTTGCAGGTCGACAACGAGATGCTTGTTCAGACGGCCGAAGAGGCGATTGCCTCCGCCAACCGTATCGGCTGGCCCGTGGTTCTCAAGGTCGCGTCGGATGATATGCCGCACAAGACCGAGGCCGGGGCCGTCAAGCTCGGTCTCAAGAACGAGGCCGATCTGACAAAGGCCTTCAACGACCTGACCGGTGTTGTCGCCAAAATCAAACCGAAGTCGCTGCGGGGCTATCTCGTTCAGCCGATGGTCCCGAGCGGCGTTGAAGTTTTCATCGGGCTGCGCCGCGATCCGGAATGGGGCATGACGATCCTGTTCGGTGTCGGCGGAATTCTCATCGAGTTGATCCGCGAAAGCGCGATGCGCCTTCTGCCGGTGTCGGGCGACGACATCGACCAGATGCTGCGGGAGACGCGCGCCTGGCAATTGCTGTGCGGGGTGCGTGGCCAGCCGCCGGCCGATATCGAAGCGCTCGCGGCGTGCTTGGCTGCGGTAGCCCGGTTCGGGCTGGCCGCCGGCGACAGCCTCGCAGAGCTCGATCTCAATCCGGTCAAGGTATTGCCCCGCGGGCAAGGTTGCCGCGTGCTCGATGCCTTGATTGTCACGTCCTGAACTGAGGAGAGAGCCTGATGGGCGAGTTGGTGAAATATCGTGTCGAAGACAAGATCGGTTATGTGACGCTCAACCGTCCGGACAAGCTGAATGCGCTGAATTTTGCTTTCAAGAACGAGATCATCGAGGCGATCGAAAACGCGGACAAGGATCCTGCGGTTTCCGTCATTGTCCTGAATGCGGAGGGGCGGGCTTTCTCCGTCGGCTTCGATATCGGCGGCGGCGGTCCCGAGCGCGACAAGGGCCGCGACGATCCGCTGCACTGGGATCCGCCGCTACACAACAGCCTGGAAATGGCGCTGTCGCCGTGGACGGCAACCAAGCCGGTCATCGCATCGGTGCAAGGTTACGTGCTGGGCGGTGGTTGCGAGCTTGCCATGATGTGCGACCTGACGATCGCCGCCGATGATGCCAAGTTCGGCGAGCCCGAGGTGCGCTTCTCACATGTGGGACCCGTCGTCGTGATGCCCTGGATCATCGGGCTCAAGCGCGCGCGTGAGCTGCTTTATTTCGGCGACATGATCGACGCTGAAACCGCGCTGTCTTTCGGCATGATCAATCGCGTGGTGCCGCTCGCCGAGCTGGGCGAGTACACCAAGCGCTATGCGCGGCGGCTCGCACTCATCGATCCGGTTGCGCTGCGCTGGGGGAAGCGCTCGGTGAACCGCAGCGCCGAGGTGGCGGGGATGCGCTCGGCGCTCGAATCCGGTGTCGACGGTCTGGTGGCGCTCTATGCGGCCAAGACCGAGGTCGGCAAGCAGTTCGATCAACTCGTGAATGCGAAGGGGTTGAAGGCCGCGCTCGATTGGCGCGCCGGCCAGTTCAAAGAGTTCAAGATTTGACCGCGCCCTATATCGAACTGACCAATGTCGTGAGGTCCTACGACGGGCGTACGCGTGCCGTCGATGGAATCAATTTGTCCGTCGCCAAGGGCGAGTTCATCACGTTTCTCTGACGGTCGGGTTCCGTGATGACGAAGACGCTGATGATTCTTGCCGGGTTCGAGGAGCCGGATTCCGGCCGCATCATGCTGGCCGGAAACGACATCACCCATGTTCGATCCTGGAAGCGCAATATCGGCGTCGTGTTCCAGAACTATGCGCTGTTTCCGCATATGACGGTGCGGAAGAACGTCGCGTTTCCGCTGGAGATGCGGAAAGTCGACGCGGCGACCATCGCCAGCAAGACCACCGAGGCGCTTGCGCGTGTCGGCCAGTCGGATTTCGCCGAGCGCTAAACGACGCAGTTGTCCGGCGGTCAGCAACAGCGTGTCGCGCTGGCGCGAGGTCTTGTCTTCGAGCCGGATGTTCTCCTGCTTGACGAACCGCTCGGCGCGCTCGACAAGAATCTGCGCGAGCATATGCAGGTGGAGCTGAAGCGGATCCACCGCGAGGTCGGCATCACGATGATCTACGTGACGCATGACCAGAGCGAAGCGATGACGATGTCGGATCGCGTTGTCGTCTTCCGCGGCGGCAAGATCGAGCAGGCGGGTAAACCGATCGAGCTTTACGACAGGCCGAAGACGCGCTTCGTCGCCGAATTCATCGGTGACAGCAACGTCCTGGATTTGAGCGATGTCAACGAGCGCGAGGGTTGGGTTGAAAACGCCGCGGTCGGCCGGATCAAGGTGCAGCATTTCAATCCGTCGCCATCTGCGGAGGCGCGATATTTTCTTGTCAGGCCGGAGGAGATCGTGACGGTTGCTGATGGCGCAGAACCTCCCGCCAACAGCATCACGCTCGAGATCGGGACGATCATTCAGTACGGCAACGAAAGTGTGCTGATTGGTTCTATCCCGGGTAAGAATGTCTCGTTGCGGGTTCGGGTCAGCGCCCGCGCGGGCCGCAACTTGCCGGATAGCGGCTCCATCCGCGTCGGGTGGCTGGCCGCAAGCGGCTATGTCGTCTGATCCGAAAGCGCCTTAGCCGCTTCACAAACTTCCGGCGCGGAATCCGCTGCCTGCTCAACGGGCGATAAAACGCGTGCACCCGGAATCAGCGCCTTGGGTCGTCGTTCGCCGAACAGCGTTTTTCCCTGAATTTTCGGTGCTGGCGTCTTTGTCGGGCCGCCGCCGGTGGCCGATACTTGTTGCGAAAATCGCAACAAGTTTGCCAAAACTGACCGGTTTAAACATTTTTGGAATCGATATGATTTTCCATCGGAACGATGAGCACGCTCCTCAAAAAAGAGAATTCATGCGCCTCCCGTCGTCGCTCGCCTCGAATATCGGCCCGCTGATCGTTCCCGCCGTCTTTGCGGTGATGGTGCTGACATTCTGGTCCCTTGATTCGCGTTACCTCTCCTCGGCCAACCTTCTCAACATCATGAACCAGGTCTCCATCATGATGGTGGTGACGGTTGCGGCGAGCCTGGTGATCTTCACCGGCGGTTTTGATCTGTCTGCCGGTGCGGTGGTGGCGCTGAGCGGTGTGGTCGCATCGTTGACCATTGAGCATACGGACAGCGTCGCGATCGCGGTGCTGGCGGGCGTCGCAACGGGCATGCTGGTGGGTGCCGCCAACGGTTTCTTCGTCGGTTATTGCGGCGTGTCGCCGCTGATCGTCACGCTGGGCGCGCTGAACGTCGCCCGCGGCCTCGCGCTGATCCTGGCGGGCGGCAGCGCGATGTATAATTTCCCGACGTGGTTCACGGACCTCGGGACGTCGCGGCTCTTCGGCGTGCCGCTTCTCTTCGTCATCGCGCTTGTCGTCTTTGCCGGTTTCGCGTTCATCCTGCGGTTTACGACGTTCGGTGTGAGCCTCTACGCCGCCGGTGGAAACGCTCAGGCCGCGGAGCTTTCCGGCATCAATGTCAAATTCATCCGCTTCATCACCTATGCGCTGGCGGGGGCGGTGACGGCGATTGCCGGTCTGATGCTGTGTGCCCGCACGGGCGGCGGTGAGCCGACAGCAGGTTTTCTCTATGAACTTGAGGCCATCGCGGCCGTCGTTCTGGGCGGCGCATCGCTTGCCGGCGGTGAAGGCCGTCTCTGGCGGTCGATGGTCGGCATTCTTCTTCTGACCGCGCTCGGCAATGGACTGAACATCGTCGGCGTGCATCCGCATTGGAAAGGCGTGGCGATCGGCGGAATCCTCGTTCTTGCCGCCTCGCTCGAAGCTCTTCGTAGACGCAAGTAAACCACAACAATCACAATACGCAGGCAGGGGAGAATTTCATGTCGAAGAAACTGGCCTCTTTCTTTGCGGCGGCGCTTCTCGCGCTGTCGTCCGGCAGCGCCGTTGCGCAGACCAAGACCTACACCGTCGGCATCTCGCTGCCGGAGGCGCAAAACCCGTTCTATATTATGCTCGGCAAGTCAGCCGTGGAAACGTTGAAGCAGCGCGGCATCGAGGCCACGCTGCTTTCGGCCAATGCGGACGTCAACGAACAGATCAACAACATCAACGACCTTGCCGCCAAGAAAGTCGATGCGATCCTGATGTCGCCGCTCGACACCGAAGGTCCGGCTTCAGCGGTCAAGCGCGCGCATGACGCGGGCATTCCGATTTTCATGGTGGCTCGCACGCTGGATAAGCGTTTCGGCAATATCTGGAAGACGTTTGTCGGCATCCATTTCGACGAGATCGGCAAGTCGAAGGGTGAGTGGGTGGTGAAGAACACCAAGCCGGGCAAGGTGGCGATGCTGCTCGGGCCGGCTGGCGCACTGGTGATGGTCGAGCAGGACAAGGCGTTTCGCAGCGTCATCGAGCCGGCCGGATACAAGGTGACGTTCGCGCAGAACTCGACGCAGACGCGCGAGAACGGGCTGAAACTGAGCGAAGATGCGTTGATCGCGAATCCTGATCTGGTGGCGATCTATGCCTCGAACGATGATCTGGCACTCGGTGCCGCGCAGGCGGTGAAAGCGGCCGGCAAGACCGGGCAGGTCGCGGTGATCGGTCTCAACGGTTCGCCGCCCGCGCTGGCCGCGGTCCACAAGGGCGAGATGGCGGCGACGGTGCTGCTTGATCCCATCGGCTGGGGCCGCACTGCGGCGCTGACCGTCGCCGACTATCTGCAGAACAAGAAAGAACCGGAGCCGTTCGTCACCTTCCAGTATCGCATGGTCGCTCAGAGCGACGCGTTCGATCTGATCCCGCCGCCGCTGCGCGACCGGCTCGGCGTTAAAAAGTAAGCACGACGCAGATGGTCTCTCCGCCAACCATGACATCATCGGGTCAGGATGTGTTCCTGTCGGCTCACGGTTTGAGCCGAAGCTACGGACCAATCCGGGCGCTGTCCGATGTCTCGGTGGAAATCCGGCGCGGAGAGGTACATGCCATCGTCGGTGAGAACGGCGCCGGCAAATCGACCTTGATGCGGCTGCTGGCCGGCGAAGAACGGCCGGACAGCGGCAGCATCGTGATCGACGGGAAGCCGGTTGAACTCGGCAGCCCGCATCAGGCGCGGATGCAGGGCATCGCCATCGTCCACCAGCAATTTCAACTCGTCGACACGCTGACGGTGGCCGAGAACATCTTTCTCGGCCAGCCCAAGTTGCGGTTCGGGCTTGTCGACCGGCGGAGCATGCAGCGGGCGGCGGCAGAAAGATTGCAGCCCTTCGGCATGCAGAACAAAGCCGGCGTCTGGGTCCGCGACCTGACAGTGGCCGAACGGCAGCTTGTCGAAATCGCTCGCGCGCTCGACGGTGCGGCAAAGCTTTTGATCCTGGATGAACCTACGGCATCGCTTGGCGCGGAGGAACGTGACGAGCTGTTCCGGCATGTCCGGCGGATGAAAGAGCACGGCGCCGCAATCGTTCTGATCGCGCACAATCTGGACGAGGTGCTTGCCATCTCCGACCGGGTCACGGTTCTGCGCAACGGGCAGAAGATCGATTCGCTGCCGCGCGCTGCGGTCGACTATGCCGGCGTCGTTGCGATGATCGTCGGACGTGAATTGGCTCAGGGCTATCAGAAAGCGGCGGTATCGCCCGGTGAGGCGGTTCTATCGGCGCAGGCGATGATCCGGTCGTCTGACGGCGGCGGTTTTCACGACATGAGCCTGCGCCGCGGCGAGATCGTCGGCATCCCGACCTATGTCGGCGCGATGGTCGATCGTACGCTTGCTGAACTCACCGGTCTGCGGCGGTTTTCGGGAAAGACGCTCTCGGTTGACGGGCGTGACCTCTCTCGCGCGACCATCCGCGCTTTCATCGACGCCGGCGTTTGCTTGATCCCAGGCGATGCGATGGCGGAAGGTCTCATTCCGAATTTTTCCATTGCCGACAATATCCTGCTGCCGAACCTCAAGCGGTTCAGATCCGCAGGGATCATCAAACGCCGTGCGCTGCGGGCTGCGGTGATGGATCTGATCAAGGAATTGGATATTCGGCCCGCCAATCCGGACGCGCCCGTGCGCTCGCTGTCAGGAGGCAACCGTCAGAAGGTGGTCATCGCCAAGTGGCTTGCGCGCGGCGCGACTGTTTACGTGATGAATGATCCGACCAAGGCGGTCGATGTGGGCGCGAAGGCGGAGATCTATCGCCTGCTCGGCAATGTTGTGCAGGACAATAAGGCGATCCTGCTGGTGTCGTCCGACACGGATGAGCTGATCGGATTGTCGGATCGGATCATCGTGCTGCGCGACCAGCAGGCGGTTGCTGAATTTCCGAATCATCCGGCGGACAAGCAAAGCGTGTTGGCCGCGATTGTGGGGCGATCCGCCGAAGGCCGGTCTGCGCCAAAGGAGGCGTCACCATGACGGCGGTATCGAATCTCGCCGAGTTGGAGCACCGCATTGCCCGCGAGCGGCAGTTCCTCTCGTTTCCCTCGCGGCCGTGGATGCGGCCGCCATCGTCGACCGGCGAGCATGTCTATGACGTGATCGTCGTCGGTGGCGGACAGAGCGGTCTGGCGGCGGCTTACGGCCTGATCCGCGAGAACGTCACCAATATCCTGGTGCTGGATCGCAATGCACCGGGACGCGAAGGGCCATGGAAGACGTTCGCGCGCATGATCACGCTGCGCACGCCGAAAATGGTCAGCGGCCTTGATTTCGGCAATCCGTCATTGACGCCGCAAGCCTGGTACGAAGCGCAGTGGGGCGCCGACGCCTGGCAGCGGCTGATGCGGATGCCGCGCGAACAATGGCAGGACTATCTCGACTGGTATCGCCGGGTGCTCGATCTGCCGGTCCGTAACGGCGTGAGTGTGACCGGCTTTGCCGGCGATGACGATCGTGTGCGCGTGCAAATCGCGGATGGCACGCATCTGCTGGCGCGAAAGGTCGTCCTGTGCACCGGTCTCGCTGGGTCCGGCGAGTGGACCGTTCCGAAATTCATTGCCGAGGCGCTTCCGAAAAGTCGCTACGCCCATTCAGGGGAAGAGATCGATTTTTCCGCCCTGGCCGGAAAGCGTATCGGTGTCCTCGGCAATGGCGCGTCCGCTTTCGATAACGCGGCGACCGCGCTGGAGCATTGCGCTGCGAAGGTCACGCTCTGCCTGCGCAAGCCGGTGTTCCCGCGCATCAACGTCCACAAGTGGATGGAGACGTCGGGATTCCTCGGTCATTATTGGACTCTGCCCGACGAAGCGCGCTGGCGTTTCATGCGCTACATCACCGGCATGAGCCAGCCGCCGCCGCAGGACACGCTGTGGCGCTGCGTGAATTTCCCGCAGTTCAGCATCGAGACCGGCGCCGGCTGGCTCGGCGCACGGCTCGACGGTGATGATGTGCTCGTCGATACCGCGAAGGGGCCGATGCGGTTCGACTTCCTCATTTGCGGCACGGGGATTTCAAGCAATCCGGCGACCCGGCCGGAACTGGCCGCGCTCGCACCGTCCATCGCGCTCTGGAACGATGTGTTCACGCCGCCGAGCGGCGAAGAAGACCCTTATCTCGGCTCCGCGCCCTATCTCGGTCCGGGATTCCAGTTCACCGAAAAGGTGCCGGGCGATGCGCCGGTTCTCGCGCGCATCCATAACTTCACCTACGGCGCGACGTTGAGCATGGGGCTGTCGGCGTCGTCGATCAGCGGGATGAAGTTCGGCCTGCCGAGGCTCATTCAAGGTGTTGTCGGCGACCTGTTCCGCGAGGATCTCGCCCATCACGTCGAGTCGCTGCACGCCTATCGTGAGCCCGACATCACCACGCTCGCTCTTCCGGAAGACCGAAGCCTCGTTCCCGTCGTCGATGTTCGGCGCGCGGCAGAATGAATATGCAGTTCGAAACCTGAGCCATGTATCCCTCCCGATTTGATTATGTGAAAGCCGGCAGCTTTGCGGAAGCATCCGCCGCGTTGCTGCAGGGCGGCGATGGAGCCAAGGTGCTTGCCGGCGGGCAGACCTTGATCCCGATGATGAAGCTGCGGCTGTTGCGCCCGGAATTGATCATCGATCTCGGCGGGATCGATGATGCTCGCGATATTGTTGTCGATGACGATGTGATCGAGATCGGTGCGCTCGCGCGCCATGCCGATATCGGAAATGAATTCCGCGCACAGAACCTGTTCCCGATCATCTCCGATTGCGCGCTCGGAATCGCCGATGCGCAGGTCCGTAATATGGGGACGATCGGCGGATCGCTTGCCGAGGCCGATCCGTGCAGCTGCTGGCCGGCCTTGCTGGTGGCGCTCGATGCCGCTGTTTTGGTGGAGGGGCCGGACGGTACCCGCGCGTTGCGCGTGCGCGACCTGTTGCGCGACGCTTATACGCCGGACCTCGCGCCGGGCGAGCTGATCACCCGCGTCGCGGTGGAGCGCGCTGCGCTCGACGGCATCGGCGCATTCGTTGCTTTCAAACGTGCCGCGCCGGCCTATCCGACCGCCAGCGTCGCGTTGCAGGTTACCTATGAAGGTGATCGTATCGCCGCATTGCGGCTCGGCTTCGGATGTCTCGGATTGACGCCGCTGGCTTTCGATGCCGCCAACGATATTGCACGCGGCAAGGCGGTGACGCCAGATTTGATCGCCGACATCGCCCACGCTGCGTCCGCTTTCGTCGAGCCGATCGAGGATGCGAAAGGTAGCGAAGCCTACAAGCGCTCGCTCACCGCCGGCCTTGTCACCCAGGCTTTCAAGATCGTCGAGGCACGTCGTGGCGGCGCGCCTGCTGTGGAGACGCATCAGTATTATGGCTGAGACCGTGAAAATCCTGGTGTCCATCACCCTCAACGGCCGCGTCGTGCAGGCCGACGTCGAGCCGCGGACGCTGCTGGTCGAGTTTATTCGCGACGTGGCCGGTCTGACCGGCACGCATATTGGGTGCGACACGAGCTATTGCGGTGCCTGCACTGTGCTGGTGAACGGGAGGCCGGCAAAGTCGTGCACGCTGCTGGCGGTTCAGGCGGATGGCTGGTCCGTGCGCACAGTGGAATCTCTGGAGGATGGTAGCACGCTCAATGTCCTGCAGCAGAGTTTTGCGGACAAGCATGCTTTGCAATGCGGTTTCTGCACGCCGGGATTCCTGATGTCGGCGACCGGCCTGCTCGATCAGAATCCCGATCCCGACGAGAAGGCCATCCGCAAGGGATTGGGCGGAAATGTCTGCCGCTGCACCGGATATCTGCCGATCATCGAGGCTGTCCGGTCGGCCGCCGCCGTCATCAAGGAGCGTGGGTCATGAACGTCGATCTCGACGGTGAATTCGATACGGCTGCATCGGCGGATGAGACCTTCGCCTTCATCACCACGCCGGAACGGTTCGCGCCGGTGCTTCCGTACTTCAAGGGGCTCGACGTCAGGGACCAGCGTCATTTTACGGTGACGCTGGAAGTCGGCGTTCCGCAGATTCGCGGCCGGGCCGATGTGGAGGCCGAACTGGTCGAGAGCGAGGCGCCGTCGCGTGCCGTCTACGCGATCAAGGGCCGCCATGCGCTCGGCATGATGGACTCCCGTATGACATTCACCGTGGCGCCAAAGGACGGAAGTGCGGGTGCTCGCGTGACCTGGGCGACGCAGAGTGTTGTCAGCGGAACGCTCGCATCGCTCGCGCAAGGGATTCTGTTGCCGCTGGCGAAACGGCAGATCAAATCGCTGGTGCAGGCGGTCCGCGTCGAACTCGGCGGTGAAGAAGAGAAGCCTGCGCCGTCGCTGGTGTCGCGCGGCACGTCGTCGCTGCGCGGCCTGTTCGGAAAATCGACGGGGACATCGCGATGAATGCACCGTTCCGCCGCAAGGAAGACAACCGGCTGGTCCGCGGCCGCGGTCGCTTCGTGGACGACGAAGGCGGGCGCGCGCTGCATGTGCGGCTTGTCAGGTCGCCTTATGCTCATGCGCGCATCAGATCAGTCGATGTCAGCGAAGCCGAGGCCAGCGAAGGAGTGATCTGCACCCTGACCGGAGCCGAAGTCGCGACGCTGACCAACCGCTTCATGCAGATCGCGCCGGCACCGGCGGATCAGGTTGTCGACTATTGCATGGCGCCCGATCGCGTACGATTCCAGGGCGAGCCTGTGGCCGCGGTGGTGGCGACATCCGTGGCACTCGCGGTCGACGCGGCGGAGAAGGTGCGTGTCGACTACGAGCCGCTGCCGGTGGTGGTCGACGCCGTCGAAGCTTTGCGGAACGAGACGCTGCTGCACGAGCAGGTGGGGACCAACGAAAGCTGGGGCTCCCTTTTCGAGTGGGGCGAGGTCGACAAGGCGTTCGCGCAGGCTGACACCGTCGTCGCGATCGATCGCCTCAAGTTTCATCGCTTCTCCAGCACGCCGCTGGAGACTTATGGCGGTGTGGTGACCTGGGAAGCCTCAGGCCGCATCGACATGCTGTGCAATCTGATCCAGCCCGGGGTCGCCATGAAGTTCATGGCTCCGGCGCTCGGCGTGTCGCCGGAAGAGTTGCGCGTGCGTACGCAGGACATCGGCGGCGGATTCGGCATCAAGCAGAATCTGTATCCATATCTGATGATCGCGGCGCTGGCCTCGCGCAAGGCCGGGAACCGGCCGATCAAATGGATCGAAGACCGTCGCGAGCATCTTCAGGGCAGCGCGCACGGCAACGAGCGCACCTTCCTGGATATCAAGGTGGCGCTGAAGGCCGACGGTGAAATCACCGCGGTGTCCGCGATCCACGTCGATGATTGCGGCGCGTATCCACGCTACGAACCGCTGGGTGGCGTGATCTGGAGCCAGGTGGCGCCGGCGTCGTATCGGCTTCGCAACCTGCGCATCAATTTCCGTCAGGCGATGACAAACAAATGCCCGGTCGGGCCGAACCGCGGCTTTTCGCGGATGCAGAATGTCTGGTTCCTGGAGCGCGTGGTGGACATCTGTGCGCATGAGATGGGAATCGCGCCGGATGTGATGCGGCAGCGTAATTACATTCCGGAGATGCCCTGGACGACGCCGAACGGTTGCGTTTACGACTCGGGCGATTATGCCGCCATGCTCGCCATGGCCAAGGACATGATCGGCTGGGACGATTGGGTCGCGCGGCGCGACGCCATGCGGGTCGAGGGGCGTCTCGTCGGTATCGGCATCGGCACTGCGCTGGATTCCGGCACCAATAATTTCGGTCAGTCGACTATCGTCAATCCGAAGTCCGGCCTGTCGGGCAATTCCGAAGCGGCCAATGTCCGCGTTGGCGTCGATGGCAGCCTGACCGTGATCGTCGGCTCCGTCCCGCAGGGGCAAAGCCACGAAACGGTCGCGGCGCAACTGGTCGCGAAAGAACTCGGCGTGCCGGAGGACATCGTTCGCGTGGCATCGGGTTTCGACTCCGAGCGTGCCACGCACACCAGCCACTCCGGCACCTATGCCAGCCAGTTCGCGGTCACCAGCGTCGGTGCGATCCATGGCGCGGTCGAAAAGGTGCGCGGCGAGCTACTCACCGTGGCGGCGATGCTGCTGCAGAAGCAGCGTCATGAGTTGCGCACGGGTGTGTTCGGGGGCGTTGCCGGCGTCGGTACGGTCGATGGCAGCAGCCATGTGTCGTTTTCGGATATCTCCAACCTGATCAATACCAAGACGGCCGGGCTGCCTGCGGAGCTTGAGGACATCTCGCTGAACTGCCGCTATGTATATCGCGCGCCGTTCCAGCTTCCAGACCCGGTCCGTAAATACGGCAATCTCACGCTGACCTATGCCGCGCAGGTGCATGTCGGTGTCATCGAAATCGACCCGCTGACCCACAATATCCATGTGCTCGACTACGCCGCCGTGGATGATTGCGGCCGGGTGATGAACCACACCATCGTCAAGGGGCAGGTGATTGGCGCGGCGGCGCATGGCTTTGGCGCGGCGCTGATGGAAAATCTTCGCTATGACGCCAACGGCAATCTGCTGACGGCGACCTTCAGCGATTATTGTCCGATCACCATGCTGAACATGCCGAATATCCGCTACGGCAACCGGGAGTCGCCTTCGCCCTTCACCTATAACGGTGCCAAGGGCATGGGCGAGGGCGGCGGCGGGCCGATTTTCGCGCTGTCATCGGCGCTGCAGGACGCGCTGGCCGCATCGGGGACACGTCTCAATCAATCCCACTACTCGCCGAGCGATCTTCATGCCGTCATGACGGGAACGCAGCCGCGAGGCGTCGCGCAGGTCAGCGTTACGCGGCAAAGGCCTGTCTAGGCGCCGCCGGACGCATATGGACTTCGCCATCCTGCTTTTGCACCATAGCGCGGAGCAAGCGGGATAGTGGGCGTGGCAAAATCAAAGGATCCGATCCGGACGCTGGCCGAGGATGGCCTGCTGTATCTCAGCCATGCCGCGCGGCTCGGCACGATGCGGGCCGCGAGCGACCTGTTCGATGTCGCTCCGTCGACCATCAGCCGTCAGATCGCCATGCTGGAGAAAGAGCTTGGCATAGAACTGGTGGAAAAGAACCGCCATGTCGTCAAGCTGACGGAAGCCGGTCGGCGCGTTCTCACCTATTACCGCGATCAGCAGGCGCAACGGGAAACCCTGCTGTCCGAAATCGACGATTTGAAAGGGCTGCGGACCGGCCATGTGGTGGTCGCGATCGGACAGGGCCTCATCAGGATTCCGCTGGTCGCCGCGATCCAGGAATTCAACCGCCGCTTCCCGCGCATGACATTGACGGTTCGCAACATCGCGTCCCGCGATGTCGTGCAGCTCGTTTACGAAGACGTCGTGCACTTCGGCGCCATCCTCGATGCCTCGCCGGACCCGCGCGTCCGGACCCGCAGCACGTCAAATCAGCCGCTGCTGTTCATCACCCGGCCGGACCATCCCTATGCCAATCGCCGGTCTTTGACGGTGACAAAGCTCGTGGGAGAAAAGCTGGTGCTGCCGCAGGAGGGTTTTCGCGTTCGGGAACTGCTGGGTGTGATTCAGCAGCGCGAAGGGATCGTTCTGGAAACCGTCGTGACGGCATCGTCGATCCAGATGCTGACCGATTGCGTTCTCTCAGGCGTTGGGTCGACGATCATTCCCCAGGATTGCGTCTCCGACCATATCAAGGCCGGGCGCCTGGTGGCGATCCCGATCCAGGACGCCGATCTCTCGTCCGCGCGGCTGCACATCATCGTGCGGGTTGGACGGAGACTCCCATCCAACGCGTTGGCGTTCCTGGATATTCTTGAACGAAAGCTCGCGACGTAAGCGGCGCTTCACAGGAAGCGCCTCATCCGTTTCATCATTCCTGGCGCAAGCCTGCCTGATCGATGATCTTCTGCAGCTTGGCTCGTTCATCGGCAACCACCTGCTTGAATTGTGCCGGCGTATTGCCGATCACGGTGAAGCGCATCGCGTCGAGCTTCTGACGAATGCCGGGTTTGGCGAGCGCTTCAGCGACCGCTTTCTGAACCGTGTTGGTGATGCTGTCGGGCAGATTGTGCGGCCCGACGAGGGCGATCCAGCCGGTCATGCTGTATCCGGGCACGCCACCTTCGGCGACGGTCGGCAGGCTGGGTGCGGCCGGTGAACGTTCCGCGCCGGTGGTGGCCAGCGGCACAACCTTGCCGGATTCGATGAACGGCGCGAGCACGGCCGCTGTCTCGACCACGAAATCGGTGTGTTCGCCCGCGACCGAAGTGCCGGCCGCGGCGCCGCCATTGTGCTTGATGATCTGATAATCGAGCTTGGCATCCTGCTTCAGCATTTCTGCGGCAAGATGCGGAAAGCTGCCATTGGCGGTGGTGGCACAGTTGATCTGACCGGGCTTGCTCCGGATCAGCGCCAGAAACTCGGCAAACGTCTTGACGCCGAGCGTGGGGCGAACCGACACCGTGAACGGAACGCTGCCGATCTGCGTGATCGGCGTCAGATTGGTCACCGCGGATTTCGGATAAAGCGACGGATTGGCGGTCAGCGTGCCGGCCGGTGTCATCAGCAGCGTGTAGCCGTCGGGATCGGCGCGTGACACTTCACCGGCAGCAAGATTGCCGTTCGCGCCCGCCTTGTTCTCGACGACGATTGTCTGGCCGCCCCAGATTTCGGTGAGCGTCGGGCCGAGGAGGCGGGCAATGAGATCAGGGGCTGTGCCCGCTGGCGCGCTGACGATGATCTTGATCGGTTTGTCCGGATAGGCGGCCTGGCTCGGCGTGGCGGCACACAACGCAGACAAGGCGGCACAGCAAAAGAGGCCCAGCAGCTTCATTGACGTTTCCCCGAGTTGATTATCGTTGTTTGACGTCAATTTCACATAGTTGTTGTAAATTCGTCAATAGTGTCGAATAGTCGCCTCTGCCGGTGCGGACAGAGCGGATATCGGCGATGATGGCGTCGGCCATCGCTAAATACGGTCCTGGCGTGGAGCCGCGCCCGTTCCGGCAGCACCAAGGCGTCCTGATTATTGCTAGAAGACTGGGTCAGCGGAGGAAATGTCATGGGTGAGCACGGCAATTCGGCCTACATGGATCCGAGCAAGCGGGCCTATCGCACCGCGGATGTGGACGTCAGCACGCTCAAGCGCGCCAAGGACGACGCTGTCGAGCTTCGGCTGCATGGTGTCGACCACACCGCTCGTCCGACCTGGAAGCTGCGCGAGACCGTAGAATTCTATCGCGATGTTCTGGGGCTTCCGCTGATCCACACCATCAGCGCGCGCGGGTGGGGTGCGCAGGGGCATCCGGACTTCCTGCATTTCTTCTTCGATGCCGGCAAAGGCGCGACCATTGCCTTCTTCTACTATCTCGGCACCGATCGGCCGGAGCGATACATGCCGGAGGATCATCACTTCTATGCGGCGACGCACACGGCATGGGGCGTCGAAAGTCCGGAGGAGCTGGTGAAATGGAAGGAGACGCTGGAAGCGCGTGGGCTGAACGTGTCGCCGTATACGCGCCACGAGATTCTCGAATCGATCTATTTCCGCGATCCCAATGGCTATCCGCTGGAAATCACGTTGCGGCTGCGTGACCTGCATCGCCTCGACGCCAAGGACGCTGAGATGACCCTCGATGCCGCGATGCAGCTCGAGGATGAGCGGCGCGGTCAGCCGGAGCGGCTCAAGGACATCGACACGGTCTGGCGGCGCAAGGGCAAGCTGGTCTCGGAATTCGTCGAGGGCTGAATCATGGTGACGCTCTACGTTCTTGATGTGCCCGAGTTCCTGCCGATCGTCGAATGCGCGCGGGCGCGCGGCGGATGCGACATCAAGAAATTCGAGCAGGGCTATTACCGGATTCAGGCCCCCAGCGAGATCGTGCTGAACCGCAAGGAAATGAAGATGAAGCCCGCGGTCTGGTACGGCTTGTTCACCGGCGGTCTGATCGGCGAGATCAAGGACTGGGATCGCGACGAAGTGCGGGTGATCGGGACGAACAAGCCGCTTTGACGGCGCCGAGTGATGACGGCGGTGTGCAGGGCGTTTCGCCGCCGTCGTCGGATATGGATCAATCCGGCGAGAGCTGGTCGAGCGCGTTCAATGCATTTTTGAGATTGCGGCGCACGGACTGAAGCGAGCGGGCCGCGGCGTTGCCATTACTTCCGGTCAGAAGGCCGCGCACACCGAAATCCGCAATGACTTTGGCGATGTCATCGGGGCTTTTCTTGCCGTCAGGCGAGTACCACCACGCTGTCCAGTTCGCCATGCCGATCACTGCGAAGGCGGCCATGCGCACGTCGACGTCGCGGAATTCCCCGGCCTTGATGCCGTCGGCGATGATCTTGGTCCAGAGCTCCAGGACCGCGCGCTTGCTGCGGCGATGCTGCTCGGCCAGGGCCTCCGGCATCTCGAATTCGATCTGATCGAGCACGCGGAACCGCGCGCCACCGGTCAGCTTGCGTTCGACGCTCATTTCCAGCGCGCGGCGCAATCGCTGTGCCGACGTCAGCGTACGGTCGGCAATCAGCGCTTTCATCGAAAGGGTCGGGACGACGGTCTGATCCTTGATCAGCGCTTCGAGGATTTCGTCCTTGTTGCGGAAATAGTGATAGAGCGCCGACCGGCTCAGTCCCAGTTCCTGGCCGATTTCGTTGAAGGTCGTGCGGGACAGGCCCCGCGTGGCGAAAAGCTCGGCAGCCTTGTTGATGAGCTGGTCGCGCACCAGCTTTTTGCGACTGTTCTCGCTGTCGCCATTCGTTTTCACGCGTTTCGGCCCCCGTTTGCGTCCGGCTGTTCTAGCAGCGCCGCAAGCGCCGTCAAACCGCACCGAGGTTCGGCTTGACTTCGCCTCGGCGCTATTGTCGAATATTCGACAAATATGGGGAAGCTGCATGGATTTCCGGCGGATCGGCCAGATCGTCCCAAGTTCGAATACGACCATGGAGACGGAAATCCCGGCGCTGTTCCGCGGCTGGGAGGAACATCATCGCGGCGGTCCGCGGTTCACATTCCATTCGAGCCGCATGCGGATGAAGAAGGTCGCAAAGGAGGAGCTCGCGGCAATGGCTCGCGACAGCCTGCGCTGCGCGGCCGAACTCGCGGACGCACCGGTCGACGTGGTCGGATACGCCTGCCTGGTCGCCATCATGTCCATGGGCCTCGGCTATCACCGCGAATCCGAGCGCAAGCTTGCCGGCGTGATGCGCGACAACGGGCGCGACGTGTCGGTGGTGACGTCGGCCGGCGCACTGGTCGATGAGCTGAAAGCGGCCGGTTTCCGCAGGATTTCGCTGATCGCGCCTTACACCCCGATGCTGACGGGACTTGTCGTCGACTACATCAAGAACGAAGGCATCGACGTTCAGCACCACATTGCTCTGTCGATCGAGGACAATGTGGCGGTCGGCGCGCGTGACCCGCTGCTGCTTCTCGACGATGTCCAGCGGCTGGATACCGATGGCGTCGACGCCGTGGTGCTGTCAGCCTGCGTGCAGATGCAATCCTTGGCGGCGATCCAGCGTGTCGAGGACAGGCTTGGGCTGCCGGTCACATCGACCTCGATCTGCACCACGCGCCGCATGATGCGCGACATCGGCATCGAGCCGGTCGTGCCGAATGCGGGGCATCTGCTTTCGGCCAACTGCAAAACACCGACAAAAACATCGGCGTCGCGGACGACCGCGACAGCCGGCTGAACCAGACAAAAAAGACACCAGGGAGGGAAGCAATGGCGAAGGGGTTACGTTGTTTGGCATTGGCGCTGGCCACGCTGGCGCTGACCACGGCCGGCCAGGCCCAGGAAACGTTCAAGATCGGCGTCCTGACCGACTTCTCGGGTAATTTCTCCGCCCCGACCGGGCAGGGCTCGCTGCTCGCCGCGCGCATGGCGGCGGAGGATTTCGGCACGCCGATCGGCGGCAAGAAGATCGAGGTCATCAGCGCCGACCATCAGAACAAGCCGGACACCGGCGCGCAGATCGCCAATCGCTGGGTCGATGTCGAACACGTCAATGCCATTATCGATCTCGCCAACTCGTCAGTGGCGATGGCGGTCAACTCGGTGACCAAGCGCGCCAACAGGGCGCTGCTGGTGTCGGGCGGTGCAACGACGGCGCTGACGGGGGAACAGTGCGCGCCGACGACGGTGCACTGGACGTTCGACAACTACGCAATCGCCCATGCTGTCGGTCTGTCGGCCGTTCGGACCATCGGCAAGCGCTGGTTCTTTGTCACTGCCGACTTCGCTTTCGGCAAGGATCTCGAGCAGAACGTCGCGGGCGTCGTCAAAGCCAATGGCGGGCAGGTTCTGGGCTCCGTGCGCCATCCGCTCGGCTCGAACGATTTCTCGTCCTTCATCCTGCAGGCGCAATCGTCGAAGGCAGACGTGGTCGCACTGGCCAACGGCGGAGCCGATACCACCAACTCGATCAAGGCGGCGCACGAATTCGGTCTTGATAAGTCAGGGCAGAAGCTTGTTGCGCTGGCAGCGACGATTCTCGATGTCCGCGCTCTGGGCCTCGAAACCTCGCAGGGATTGCTGATCTCGACTCCATTTTACTGGAACCTGAATGCGGGCACCCGGGCCTGGAGCCAGCGCTTCGAGAAAGTGCATGGTGCGATGCCGACCTTTATCCAGGCTGGCGTTTATGCCGCGACCCTGCATTATCTGAAAGCGGCGGCGACCGCGAAGGATCCGACCGACGGCGCGGCGGTGGTCGCGGCGATGAAGAAGATGCCGACCGATGATCCGCTGTTCGGCAAGGGCCAGATCCGGGAGGACGGTCGCAAGCTGCACGACTTCTTCCTGTTCAAGGTCAAGAAGCCGTCGGAATCGAAAGAGCCCTGGGATTTCTACGAGCGCGTGGCGACAGCCTCGAAGGACGAGATCTTCCGGCCGCTGTCGGAAGGAAAGTGCTCCTTCGTCCAAGCCAAGCACTAAGACAACAGGCCGGATAGTCCGATGAGCAAGGTTCAGCATCCCATTCCGGGCGTCGTTTACCCGCCGGAAAGCCGGACGCAACGCTATGTGGATGCCGGAGCCTTGCAGGACGTCACGCTGGTTTCGGTCTTTGCCGGGATCGTGGCCGCGCATCCGGATCGGGTTGCCGTGTCCGACGTTCGGGGAACGCTGACCTATGCCGCGCTCGATGATGCGAC
>JBQCFU010000266.1:0-2463 GCA_051958775.1 Pseudolabrys sp. | reverse complement strand
GGTAAACACTCTGGATTTGAAAGTTGTGCCTAGAACACCACGACGGAACGGATCGACTCGCCGCGGTGCATCAGATCGAAGCCCTTGTTGATGTCGCTGAGCGGCATCGTGTGGGTGATCATCGGATCGATCTCGATCTTTCCGTCCATGTACCAGTCGACGATCTTCGGCACGTCGGTGCGGCCGCGCGCGCCGCCGAACGCTGTGCCTTTCCAGGTGCGGCCGGTAACGAGCTGGAACGGACGTGTCTGAATCTCCGCGCCCGCAGGCGCGACGCCGATGACGACCGAGACACCCCAGCCGCGATGGCACGCCTCCAGCGCCTGCCGCATCACCGTGACGTTGCCGGTGCAGTCGAAGGTGTAATCGGCGCCGCCGATCTGGTCTTCCTTCGTCTTGGTCAAGTCGACGAGATAGGGAACAATGTCCTTGCCGATCTCCTTCGGGTTGACGAAATGTGTCATGCCGAAGCGTTCGCCCCAGGCTTTCTTGTCGTTGTTGAGATCGACGCCGATGATCATGTCGGCGCCGGCGAGCCGCAGGCCCTGGATCACGTTGAGGCCGATGCCGCCGAGACCGAACACGACAGCCTTGGCGCCGGGCTCGACTTTCGCGGTATTGATCACCGCGCCGATGCCGGTGGTGACGCCGCAGCCGATGTAGCAGACCTTGTCGAACGGTGCGTCTTCACGGATTTTCGCCACCGCGATCTCCGGCAGCACCGTGTAATTGGCGAAGGTCGAGGTGCCCATGTAGTGATGCAGCTTCACGCCTTCGCAGGAAAAGCGCGAGGTGCCGTCCGGCATCACGCCCTGGCCCTGGGTCGAGCGGATCGCCGTGCACAAATTCGTCTTGCGCGAGAGGCACGACGGGCATTGGCGGCATTCCGGCGTGTAGAGCGGGATGACGTGGTCGCCCTTTTTCACCGAGGTCACGCCGGGGCCGACGTCGACGACGACGCCCGCGCCCTCGTGACCGAGGATGGCCGGAAACAGACCTTCCGGATCGGCGCCCGACAGGGTGAATTCGTCGGTGTGGCAGATGCCGGTGGCCTTGATCTCCACCAGAACTTCACCCGCCTTGGGGCCTTCCAACTGCACCGTAGTGACCTCCAGCGGTTTGCCCGCTGCGATCGCGACTGCCGCACGCACGTCCATTCTCGATTGCCTCCTGCTTGATCCCACTATCATGAAGCGCGCAACCGGGCCGGGCAACCGCAGGGCGGATATTCCGAGGCCAGACGTGCGCCGCTCCGGGATCGTGCTATAGCACCGGGCTCGGAGTTTCCATGCGCTTTGATCGCCTCGCCATCGCCACCGCTCCCATGATTTTCGTGCTGCTGTGGAGCACCGGCTTCATCGGCAGCAAATACGGCCTGCCTTATGCCGAACCGCTGACCTTCCTCACCTTGCGGATGATTTTCGTGGTGGCGCTGATGGTGCCCATCGCCTGGATCGCCGGGGTGAGATGGCCCAATCGGCAGGAGGCGCTGCACAGTGTCGCCACCGGTCTGATGGTTCACGGTCTCTATCTTGGCGGCGTTTTCGTCGCAATCGCGCAAGGCGTGCCCGCCGGTATCTCCGCACTGATCCCCGGCCTGCAGCCGATCCTCGTCTCCACCATCGCCAGCCGCTGGATGGGCGAGCGCGTCACCCCGCTACAGTGGTTGGGGCTGGCGCTCGGCCTGATCGGCGTCCTGCTGGTTTTGCATGATCGCAGCATCATCGCCGCCGGCAGCATGATCGGCTGGATCGGCACGGTGGTATCGCTGCTCGGCATCTCGCTCGGCACGCTTTACCAGAAGAGGTTCGGCGGCGGGATCGACTGGCGCACCGGCAATATCGTGCAGTACGCGGCGGCGGGACTGTTCTTTGCCGCCGGTGCCATGCTGTTCGAAACCCGCGAGGTGCGCTGGACGCCGGAATTCATCGGCGCGATGGCCTGGCTCGTCATCGTGCTGTCGGTCGGCACCGTGGCGCTGATGTACTGGCTGATCCGCCGCTCGCCGGCGAGCGGCTTTGCCAGCCTGTTCTATCTGGTGCCGGTGGTGACGGCGCTGATGGCCTTCGTTCTGTTCGACGAGCGGCTCGATGCGCTGTCGCTGGTCGGCATGGTGATCTGCGCGGTCGGCGTGTTCCTCGTCAACCGCGCGCAGGCCGCGCCCAAATCTCAGGCGGCTTAAGCGCGCGTCTGCTTGAGCGCCGCGAGCGCGCGCTCGCGCGCCGCCTTGTGATCGACGATCGGGTGGGGGTAGTCGCGGCCGAGTGTGGCGCCTGCTGCTTTCAGCACTTCTGCCGGTGCTTCCCACGGCTTGTGCAGCCATTCATCCGGTAGCGCTGCGATCTCCGGCACCCAGTGCCGGACATAATCGCCGCGCGGATCGAACTTCTCGCCCTGCAACACCGGATTGAAGATGCGGAAATAGGGTGCGGCGTCGGAGCCGCTTCCGGCCACCCATTGCCA
>JBQCFU010000265.1:0-2634 GCA_051958775.1 Pseudolabrys sp. | reverse complement strand
GCCGACGCACCGATCATCGGCACCGCCGCACCCTGATGCGTGACGAGATGCATCAGCGCGCCGCCGATCGAGGCCAGCGCCATCAGCGCCAGGACGCGCACGGTGCCGTAGCGGCGCGCGACCGCCGCGCCGAACGGCAGCATCCAGACGATGTTGAAGCCGAGATGCGTCGCATTGGCATGCAGGAACGAATAGGTGACGAAGGTCCAGATGTCGGCCGCGGTGCCGCCGGGCAGCGTCGCGGTGCCGAGTACCGTCGCGTCGTCGCGCGCCGGGATGAAGGCAAAGCGCAGCAGTACCTCGATGTCCTGCTGCTCGGTCAGCAGATAGACGCGCACGAGATGGATCAGCACCAGCACCACAGTGAGCGCGGTGAGACTGCCAGGCAAATTGAAGATCGGCTCGCGCCGCGGCGGGAAATCGGCCATGCGACGGTCACTTACGCAGCCCGCCTGCGTTTAAGCAAGCGGTGGGGTGCACGGCAGAACAAGAAAAAAGGAGGGCTTGCGCCCTCCTTTGGCCCCCATTGTCAGCCTCTTGCGAAGGTCACGCCCTCGCCTCCCCGGCTTCGATGTCGCCCAGTACGTGCCCCGGCTCGATGACAACCGCGGCACGGATCGTCGTGTGGATGACTGAGACCGTAGCGGAGCGGACCCATGCCGCCAAACCGATTGCCACTTTAACATTAACTGCAGCGGCGCCGGCGCCTCGCCCTGTCGCAGCCGCAAACGGCACGCCGTCTGCTCAGCCGGAAGCGTAGCGGTATCGCGCGGCGCTTTTGCCCGTCGTTCTGTCCCGTTCGGATACAGGCAGCGCCCCGACCGTCCCGCGACGGCACAGGGAGGCGGCCAATGAAACATACGTCCACACGCGAACTGTTCGGCTACTGGGACATGCAGCGCGGTACGCGCGCCGCGCCGGAGCGCGACGATATCGATCCGGCGGCGATCCGACACGTTCTCGCGGACACCTTCGTGCTCTCTGACGATTTCACCGGCAACAGCCGCTTTCGCCTCGCCGGCACCAAGGTGTGCGCTTTGTTCGCCCGCGAACTGAAGGACGTGAGCTTTCTCGATCTTTGTGATGCGCAAAGCAAGACGGCGATGCAGGATCTACTGGCGATCGTCAGCGACGAAAACCTCGGCATGGTGGCCGGCGTCACCGCGGTATCGAGCGCCGGCAACGAGATCGAGCTTGAACTGCTGCTGTTGCCGCTGTCGCGGCGCGGTCATGCCCGGGTGCGCGCAATCGGCGTGCTGGTCCCGCTGACGCAACCCTATTGGGTCGGCGCGGAGCCGCTGCGCGAATTGCGACTCGGCACGCTGCGACATATGGGGGAGAGGCTCCCGGCGCTGCCGTCGCTCACCGCCGTACACCCCGGCGGCCGGCAGAGGCGCGGCTTCGTCGTCTATGATGGCGGCCGCAGCGCGGCGCAGAACAACGACGCAGCGTGATCGCCGCTGCACATGACAACAGGTGCGGCGCAGACATTACGCCGCACTTGAACACCACAACCTCCGGTCCCATGTCTGGCTCATGGCACCGATAGCGCGACATCTTCAGCCCTCCTGATCCCGGCGGCGTCTTCACGCCGCCCGCAGTCGCTTCTCGCCCATTCTCTCCGACCCAAATTGCAGGACCGTGCACGACAGTGCGCGGCCATACGGTCGCGTGCTGCGCATTCCTGCCAAAGGAGTGACCGATGATGCTGATCGGGACGATCATTGTCCTCACCCTCTGGTTCATTTTCGTCTGGATCGTCGACCCCGACGGTTTCCGCATGCGCACGCGCCGGCGCCGGCATCGCCCCGGCTTCCGCGATTGAGCCGCGCCGGTACCCGTCCACTCACCTTCTGGAGGAGCACATGATCCTGATCGGGCTGGCGATCTTCATCGCCATCTGGCTCGCCGTGTTCTGGCATCTCGACCCCGACGACTTCCGCCGGCCGCGCTACCGCAATTCCCGCTGGGAGGACGAGGGCAAAGGCTCGGCGCCTTAACGAGCCCTTAAAGTAACGATGCATTAACGCTGCCTGCCTAGGCTCGCTGGAGAAATTCAAAACGGGTCCACCGTTCATCATGGCGTTGGCACAAGTTCGGCAGAGACCTATTCCGTTGGCGCAGGAGCGCCGGCGCTTTCAGCGCGTGAAGGTCTCGTTGCTCGGCCGCTATATGCTGTCCGACCGCCGCGAATATCCGTGCCAGGTCATCAATATGTCACCGGGCGGCATCGCCATGGCCGCGCCGGTGATCGGCGCACCGGGCGAACGCGTGATCGCCTATGTCGACCATCTCGGCCGGCTCGAAGGTCTGATCGTGCGGATGATCGACAACGGCTTCGCCATGACGGTGTCGGCGACGCCGCGCAAGCGCGACAAGCTCGCCGCGCAGCTCACCTGGCTCGCCAACCGCCATGCGCTGAACCTGCCCGAGGACCGTCGGCACGAGCGCATCCTGCCCAAGAATCCGCGCACCACCCTCACGCTTGCGAACGGCATGGTCTACCCTTGCAGGGTGATCGACATGTCGCTGTCCGGCGCCGGCGTCGCGACCGACCTCCGGATCGAGATCGGCACGGCCGTGATGCTCGGGCGCATGCAGTCGCGCGTCGTCCGCCATTTCGAAGGCGGCATT
>JBQCFU010000264.1:0-7901 GCA_051958775.1 Pseudolabrys sp. | reverse complement strand
CATCCTCTATATGCCGATGGTGGCGGAAGCCGTGGTGGCGATGCTCGCCTGCGCGCGCATCGGCGCCGTGCATAGCGTGGTGTTCGGCGGCTTCGCGGCCAAGGAGCTCGCCACCCGCATCGACGACGCCAAGCCGAAGCTGGTGTTCTCGGCGAGCTGCGGCATCGAGCCCGGGCGCATCGTCCATTACAAGCCGCTGCTCGACGATGCGATCAAACTCGCGACAACAAAGCCCGCGGCGTGTCTCGTTCTCCAGCGCCAGCAGGCACCGTGCGATCTGATCGCCGGCCGCGATCACGACTGGATGGAGCTGTGCAACAAAGCGCGCGTCGCCGGCAAGACTGCCGACTGCGTGCCGGTCGCCGCCACCGATCCGCTCTATATCCTCTACACGTCGGGCACGACCGGCATTCCGAAGGGTGTGGTGCGCGACAATGGCGGTCACATGGTCGCGCTGCACTGGTCGATGTTCAATCTGTACGGCGTCAAGCCCGGCGAAGTGTGGTGGTGCGGTTCCGACATCGGCTGGGTGGTCGGCCACAGCTACATCGTCTATGGCCCGCTGCTGCAGGGCGCGACCTCGGTGATGTATGAGGGCAAGCCGGTCGGCACGCCCGATGCCGGCGCGTTCTGGCGCGTGATCTCGCAGCACGGCGCCGTCGCCTTCTTCACCGCGCCGACTGCGTTCCGCGCCATCAAGAAGGAAGACCCGGACGGCAAGCTGATCGGCAATTACGACCTGTCGAAATTCCGCACCCTGTTCCTCGCCGGCGAGCGCGCCGATCCGCCGACGCTGGAATGGGCCGAGCAGAAGCTGAAGCGTCCGGTGATCGACCACTGGTGGCAGACGGAAACCGGCTGGTGCATCGCCGGCAATCCGGTCGGTCTTGGCCAGTTGCCGGTGAAGCACGGCTCGCCGTCGGTGCCGATGCCCGGTTACGTCGTCGACGTGGTCGACGAGGCGACGAAGCCGGTGAAGACCGGCACCATGGGTTCGATCGTCATCAAGCTGCCGATGCCGCCCGGCTGTCTGCCGACATTGTGGCAGAACGACGCGCGCTTCAAGGACGCGTATCTCACCGAATTTTCCGGCTACTACAAAACCTCCGACGCCGGTTACAAGGACGAGGACGGCTACATCTTCGTCATGGGCCGCACCGACGACATCATCAATGTCGCCGGCCATCGTCTTTCCACCGGCGGCATGGAGGAAGTATTGGCGTCGCACCCGGACGTTGCCGAATGCGCGGTGCTCGGCATCGCCGATCAGCTTAAAGGTGAAGTGCCGTGCGGCTTCATCGTGCTGAAAGCCGGCGTGACCAAATCACCCGCCGAGGTGGAAAAGGAGATCGTCGCGCTGGTGCGCGAGAAGATCGGCCCGGTGGCGGCGTTCAAGCTCGCGATCACCGTGCCGCGGCTGCCGAAGACGCGCTCCGGCAAAATCCTGCGCGGCACCATCAAGAAAATGGCCGACGGCGAGACATGGACCATGCCGGCCACCATCGAGGACCCGAAAGCGCTCGATGAAATCGGCGCGGCGTTGAAGGAAAAGGGCGTCGGACCGTCGTAAGACGAGGTCGCGGTTTCGATAAGATCTGAATGTGCCGGCCGGTCCGGCAAAGGTTTAATTCGCCGGGACCGGCTCGCCGCGGCTTTCGATCAGGCCGATCCGCCGCGCGCCTTCCCAAAGTTCGACCGGGTCGGCGGCGGCAAAATCTTCGGCGCGGCGCACCGCACTCGCGTCGTCAGTTGCTTCGAATTCTTCAGCGCGTTTGAAGTGGCCATCATGGCCAACGATGTATGCGCGATAGCCCGCCATGGTTTTTCTCCGTCGCAGGGCGGAAGCATCCTGCTTCCCGCCACCAGCGCCCAAGGAGTTGCGTGCTGATGATGCGAGAACCTTATGACGATAGGACGACGAAGTCCCTGTCAAATGACGTAGTCAAATGTATTTGATGCCAGCACCTGGCAGTTGTATCGCGCCGCGCAATTCATCCTCATAACGCGAGGCGCGGAGATGTTGTTGCTCCGAAGTCCTTGATATCCGCAGGACATCGCCCTGCGTTATGTCCGATTTGCGGCGATGGCCGCAGTCCCGCCTTCGTTTTGGCCTGTGCAGCTCCGCTCTTTTCGGAGGGATGAGCGATGTGGACCGGCGGCAGGCGAAGTCCCTGGCAATGATGATTCCATATTGTCCCGTTGTGATCACAGTAGGCACAAGGGGATCTGTGATCCATGTGCGCACAAACGACCGCGACATTTACAGTGCGCGCGAGAGAAATGAGAATCTGTGTTGGTGGGAACAGAAAAGAACTTCGCGCTGACAACATCGGCACAGCATCCTCTGAACGATCCTTCAAAAAATAAATAAATCCATTCGGCCGAAACTCTGGAACGCGTGCAGTTTAACCGACGTTCCTTGCAAGGGCGGTGCGGGCGATTCCGCACTGAAAAACGAGGTTCACGCGCACAAGCGCTTTCAGAGGAGCACGCTTCATGATCATCAGAAACACATTGTTGAGTTCCGCCGCAATCGCGCTGGTGCTCGGCATCGGTGCCGCGCAGGCGCAATCGCCGTCCAAGAACGACGATATGAACAAGGCGCCGGCCTCATCATCGCAGTCGACGCAGGCCCCGGCAGAAAAACAGAAGCCGGCCATGGACACCCACAAGAACGCGGAACCGTCGAAGTCGGACGCGACGAAGTCCGGCGGCATGCGCGGAAGTGAGCAGAATGCGCAGGGTTCTTCGCGCTCGACCACGGGCCAGAGCAGCCCATCCGACAGCAAGTCCAACGACATGAAGGCGTCCGGTAGCGCCTCGGGCAGTGCTTCAGGCTCCGCCGGCACGTCGGGTGCCGCTTCCAAGGACAATCCGTCCGGTACCTCCCGCAGCTCGGATCAGCAAAAGGCTCCTGCGAACGCAGCAGGCCGTAACGCCGAGCCGCAGAACAATTCGGCGCAGGGCACGCCGAGTGGATCGAACGCGGCGCAAAGCGGCAGCCAGAATGGCGCCGGTGCCAACCGCGCTGCGGCGGCAGGCCCCAATCTGAATGCGCAGCAGGAAAGCAAGATCAGTGCGGCCATTTCCAGCACCAAGGTTCAGCCTGTCACCAACGTGAACTTCTCGCTGGCAGTCGGCACGGCGGTTCCGAGCCATGTGCATCTGCAGCCGTTGCCGGCATCGATCGTCAGCATCGTGCCGGAATATCGTGGCTATGACTTCTTCGTGGTTCGCGAAGAGATTATCATCGTCGAGCCGCGGACCCACAAGATCGTCCGCGTGATCGAGCGCTCCGGTTCGCCGCGCGCATCGGCGACCAGCAGCGAAAAGATCCGGCTGTCTGACAAGGACCGCGCCGTGTTGCGGAAGTCGGTTCACAGCGGCCGCGCGACCACCGGTTCCTCACGGACCGTCGAGCGGGTGACGGTCGGTGAGCGTCTGCCGACGAGCGTCGAGATCACGGCCTGCCCGGATGAGGTCTACCAGGAGGTGCCGGCGGTGCGCAGCTATCGCTACTATCGCACCGATCGCGGCCTGTTCCTGGTCAACCCTTCGGACCGCACCGTGATCGAAGAGATCGACTGACGCGACATGTTCTGACCGAGTTCGTCGCGTAGCTTTGTTTCATCACGTGAGTGCCGCGGGCGCGCGAGGCGCCCGCGGCCCTTTGCATGACGGTGGGATGAAAAATCGCACGATCAGCGCCAAAAAAAACGGGCCACCCCAGCAATGCTGGCATGGCCCGTTTCAGGTTAGCACACAGCTCAGAAGAGCGTGTGCATCAGTTGGTGCTGCACACCTTGATGGTCTTCATGCCCGCTTCGGCTTCGGTGCGGGTCTTGTAGACCTTGCCGCTATCGCCGACGACCACGGTCGTGGTTGTCGTCGGCTTCTTGTCGACGATCGTACATGTCTTGGTCTTCACATCCTGCACCACATAAAAATCGGTGCTCTGGGCGAAAGCCGGCGCGGCAACCGCAATGGTCAGCGCGAGGGCGGCAAGCGTGGTCTTCATGGCATGTTCCTCCTGGATGTTATTGCCGGACGAACAACGACCAATGCATGCCGCGCGTTCCGATTCTTATCCTAGACAGATATTCAGCCTCATGAAGCCGCGTTCAACGAGGAACGGGCAGTATCACGCTGCTTTGCGGCGCGGCGTCAATGACCAGGTTTCCCAGGCCGCGACGACGATCAGTGCGAGGGTCGCCAGAGTGCACAGCGTTAGCGGTTCGAGCTGCCTGCCGAACAATGCGATCAAGGCCAGCAGCGCAAAGCCGATCATGTGCGATAGCGGCACGCGATTGTAGATCGCGTGCTTGAACAGCGCGTTGCCGACCAGATAGAGCGCCGGTCCGCCGATGCCCGCGATCAGCAGCTTCGCCTCGCTGTGGCCGGTCGGGTGCGCCAGCACCAGTTCGTCGGCGACCGCGCAGACGACGATGCCCGCGATGATCGGAATATGCAGATAGGTATAAGCAAGCCGTGCCAGCCGGCCTGGATCTTTGGCGTGTTCGATGGTGTGGGCGGCGGTTTCGGCGCCGATGTTGAAATAGATCCACCACATGGCGACGCTGCCGATAAAGGCTTGCACGAAGGCGGCGATGGTCAACGCATTCCAGTCATGGGTGGAAAACGTCGCGCCGGTGATCAGGACGCTTTCGCCGAGTGCGATGATGACGAACAGGCCGCAGCGCTCGGCGAGGTGGCCGCCTTCCACGTCCCAGTCAGCCAGTGTCGAGCGGCCGAGGCCGGGGACAAAGAAAAAGAGGGTCGGGCCGACGCTGTCGATTGCCAGTGCGATCAGCCACAGCACCAGCCGGGTGTGCGGCTCGCTGAGTCCGCCGGCGATCCAGAATACCAGCGCGACCGCGTGCCAAGTGAAGATGCGCTGAAAGTTGCGGAAATTGCCACGGTTGTGGTGGCGCAGGCTCCACAGCATGAACAGATCGCGGACGAGCTGCATCGCGGCGAAGCCGAGCGCAAATGACAGCCCGCGGGTCTCGAATGCCTTGGGGATCGACGTCGACATGACGAGACCGGCGAGCATCAGCACGAACAGCATCACGCGGACGATGACTTGCTCGGGATCGACCCAGTTCGTCACCCACGATGCGTTGATCCAGGCCCACCAGACCGCGAAGAACAGCACGAGGACTTCCAGCATGCCGAGCGGCGTGAATTGCTCGAGCAGCGTGTGTGAAAGCTGGGTAATGGCGAACACGAACACCAGGTCGAAGAACAGTTCGACATTGGTGACCCGTGCGTGCGCGTGCTCGCCGCGAGCCCGCAGCAGGTTGCGTCGTGCGCCTGTCAGCATGATGGTCAGCCCCGATTCAGGAACATTTTAATGCGTGCTATCGTGTTCGCCAGCCCAAACCGGGCGAACCGGATCGCCGGACATGCGTTATCGCCCGGACGAATGATCGGCGTAAAAAGGAGGACGGGAGGGCAGGGTTCGAGAAGCACAGCGGCGGCTGCCATTGCGGCGCGGTCCGCTTCGAGGCCGAGGTCGACCTCGGCAATACCATGACCTGCAACTGCTCGATCTGCCAGAAGCGCGGCTCGATCCTCACCTTCACCACGCCGGATAAGTTCAAGCTCCTGAAGGGCGAGGGTGCGCAGACCGAATACCGCTTCAACAAGCACGCCATCGCCCATCTGTTCTGCAAGACCTGCGGAATCCTGTCGTTCGCCAACGGCAAGACGCCGGACGGCAAGGAGATGATCGCGGTGAACGCCCGCAGTCTCGACGATCTCGATCTCGGCACGCTCTCGCCGAAGCAGGTCGACGGCCGGAGTTTCTGATTGCACGCCGATAGCAAAATGCCCCGCGCGAGCGGGGCATTTGTATTGGGGAGACTGAAAAGTCGGAGGCTTATTCGTCGTCCGGCTTCTTGTCGCCGCCAAGCTGCTTGAGTTTTGCGAACACGGCGCTGACGTCGATGTCGCCGCCGGGCTTGCTGTCGCTCTCGCTCTTGGCTGCGGCGGCTTCGGCTTCCTTGCGAGCGGTTGTTTCTGCGGCGGAAAGCAGCGTCGCGCCGGCAGCGGCGGTCGGCGGCTTTTCCTTGTTGGCCCGGTTCACTTCCATGTCCAGTTCGGTCTGGGTGGTGAGGCCGAGCGTCACCGGGTCCATCGGCGCGAGCGTCGCCGCGTTCCAGTGGGTACGGTTGCGGATCGCGGTGATGGTCGACTTGGTGGTGCCGACGAGGCGCATGATCGCCGCGTCCTTGAGTTCAGGATGGTTGCGTACCAGCCAGAGGATCGCGTTCGGCCGATCCTGGCGACGCGACACCGGTGTATAGCGCGGGCCCTTGCGGCCGCGGCCGGTCTTGGCGGCGCTGGTCAGCGGCACCGTCGGTTCCTTGAGCTTGAGGACGATGCTCGGATCATTCTCGGCGGCGGCGATCTGCTCGCGGGTGAGCTGACCCATCAGCACCGGATCGGTGCCCTTGATACCCTGCGCGGCGTCGCCATCGGCGATGGCGCGCACTTCGAGCGGATGCAGGTTGCAGAACTGCGCGATCTGGTCGAACGACAGCGCGGTGTTCTCGACCAGCCACACGGCAGTGGCTTTCGGCATCAGCGGAGCAGGGGTCATATCGGCCTCCGAACGGCGTTTAACGCAAAGCTTTCCCGCGCTCCGCCCGCCCTTCCGGGCGAAGCATCAGACCATCGGCGATGATCGGAAAGTGCCCGGAATATAGGGTTGTGGCCGGGAGGGCGCAACAGAAACAGGGGCGAAAGGGACCGGAACCGGACGCAAAACGGGACCTCGGCTTGACAGGGGAACACCGGGCGTCCCATGTCGGGTGGCCTGTCCGGACGCGAAATTTCGCCGGTTTCCGGGACAAAAGTCCGTTCGGAGGGCGATTTTGCCGCTCCGGCGGGAATAGACGGACGACGATGCCTGAAATGGACGCAAAACCGGCCCTGACCGTCCTGTTGTGCTCGCCGCGCGGCTTCTGCGCGGGCGTGGTGCGGGCGATCGATTCGGTCGAGCGGGCCCTCTCGCTCTATGGGCCGCCGGTCTATGTCCGCCACGAGATCGTCCATAACCGCTACGTGGTCGACAGCCTGCGCGCCAAGGGGGCGATTTTTGTCGAGGAACTCGACGAGATTCCGGAGACGACCGCGCCGGTGATCTTCTCGGCCCATGGCGTCGCCAAGATGGTGCCGGACGAAGCGGCGCGGCGGAACCTGTTCGCGCTCGATGCCACCTGTCCGCTGGTCACCAAGGTGCACCGCGAGGCCGAGATCCACCACAAGCGTGGCCGGCAGATCATCCTGATCGGCCATCGCGGCCATCCGGAAGTGGTCGGCACCATGGGGCAACTGCCGGACGGTGCCGTGTCGCTGGTCGAGACGCTGGAGGATGCGGCGGCGTTCACGCCGCGCGATGCGCAGCAACTCGCCTATGTCACGCAGACCACGCTGTCGCTCGACGACACCGCCGAGATCGTCGCGCTGTTGCGCCGGCGCTTCCCGGCGATCGTCGGCCCGCACAAGGAAGACATCTGCTACGCTACCACCAACCGGCAGGAAGCGGTGAAGAAGGTCGCGCCGCTGGTCGATGCGATGATCGTCGTCGGCGCGCCGAATTCGTCGAACTCGCAGCGTCTGCGCGAGGTGGCGGAGCGTTCCGGCTGTCCGCGCGCGGTGCTGGTGCAGCGCGCCGCCGATCTCGACTGGGCGCAGTTCGACAATATCCGTTCGCTCGGCATCACCGCCGGCGCGTCGGCGCCGGAAGTGCTGGTCGAGGAGATCATCGATGCCTTCGCGCAGCGTTATCAGGTGAAGGTCGATACGGTGTCCGCCGCCGATGAAGACGTGTTCTTCCCGCTGCCGCGCACGCTGCGCGATGCGGGCGGTCCGCAGGCCGCGGAGTAGGCGATGGC
>JBQCFU010000263.1:0-5585 GCA_051958775.1 Pseudolabrys sp. | reverse complement strand
GCCGGCAACTCTGCGCCCTTGAGATGAGGTGCGAAGTCGATTTGGCTTGTCAGCCAAGAGTGATGATCTGGCGTAGACCCGATCCGAAGGATCGACAAATTAACGTTTGGCAAGAGAGCGCGGCGTGCTCTCTCGAACCATCCAGTTTAGAAAGATTATGATCGCCGCCTGCCATCGGCTGGAACGGGCGCCGCTGCCGACTGACGACGACAGCGCGCAAGAAGCAGCCTCGGAATGGGAAAGTCGTCATCGCGCTTTCCATGCCGCATTGGTGTCGGCTGCGCCGGCACCCCGCCTGCTCCGGCTGGTCGGACAAATGGTTGACCAGACCGAACGCTATCGCGCGTTGCGGCTGCTGCGCAGCCCTTCCGACCTGCTGAAGCGCAATATCGTCGCCGAGCACCGCAGCTTGCTGGATGCAACGCTGGCGCGCAGCCCGCAAGCTGTCGAGCTGCTGCGGGCCCATCTCACACGCACCCGCGACTTCGTCGCCGGCGTCTTTACCGCCGACCCCGCGTAGCGGTCGTGCGCTGACGATACTAATCGAATGAGAAATGGAGCTGCGGGGGCTGCGCCGCAGCGTAGACAAGCGTGCCATCCGGCTGCACGACGACCGAAGCGTTCATCGTCGCCGGTTCGCGTGCCTGCTCGTCAATCACATGCACAACGCGGCAGCCTGCCGCGAGCGCATAATCGGTGATGATCTGGCGATGACAATCGCGCCAGTTTTTCTCTGCACACATGATCGCGCCGCCCGGCATTAGCTCCTTGAACAGCCGCGCCAGCGCGCGCTGAAACGGCGCGGTCTGGGCATAGTCCGCATAGTTGCGCAGGAACCCGGCCGGCCAGGCCGTATTGCTGCTGTTCGATGACGCAGCCGCATCATCGCGGTAGCCGCCCAGCTCAGGATAGTGCCGGTATCCGACCCCTGCTGCGGTGAGAGCTGGCTGCATCTCATCCTTGGAGAAGTGCGGATGCCGCCGCGACATGGGATAGCGACGCACATCAAAAATCGTACGGATCGATGCAGCTTCGATGATGCGCATGAATTCCGGCCACGAGCGGTTGGAGTGACCGACCGTCAGCAGCGGAAAATCAGCCTCAGGCGCCATCGTCTCTCCATCTGTCTTACCCGGATATCGTTACGCTGTTGCCGTCCCGGAGGGAATGAATTCTTCGGCGAACACCGCACCATCGGGAACCCCGAATTCCGCAACGCGCTTCCGCGCCGCCGCGATCATCGGCGGCGGTCCACACAGATAGACACGCGAGTCATCGCTCACATCGCTGTTTTTTACCAGATCGGTCACAAAACCCTTGTGGCCATTCCATTTCCCGTTCGGCTCGACCATCGCCATCCGCAGATCGAGATTCGGCAACTGCTGGCGCAGTGATTCCAGCTGCTCAATGCCATAGAGATCGTCCGGCCGGTTGACGCCGAAACACAGCAGGATCGGCAACTTGGTTCGATCGCTGCGCGCGATCGCCTGCAGCATCGACACCATCGGGGCGAGACCAGTGCCGCCAGCGATCATCACCACCGGGTCATCTCCCTCGCGCAGATAGAAAACACCCTTCGGCCCGGCGATATCGACCGACGAGCCGACAATGTCGCCGCGCCGCATGAAATTCGACATCTGCCCGTCCGGCAGCAACCGGATGTGAAATTCCAGATTGTTCGGCTGCGCCGGATCGCTTGCCATGGAATAAGAACGCAACGCGCCGCTTCCCGGGACGTGGATATTGACGTATTGGCCCGGATGAAACGCGAACGTCGCATTTCTCGGCAGTTCGCCCCGCAGTCTGGCGGTCGTGGGCGACAGCGTTTCCACCGCTGTGACCTTCATTGCATATTTCTTCTCGGGAATCAGATGGCCGCGCACATAGGGCAGCTCGATCTCCACATCCTCCTGCGCCATGGACACGCAGGTCAGCACGGCGCCACCTTCGATCTCATCATCATCGAGCGTAATGAAAGCCAGTTCGTCGAACTCGACGCTGCCGGATTTCAAATGCGCCTTGCAGGTCTGACAATCGCCGATCTCGCAATCGCTGGCGAGCGCGATCCCGGCTGACTTGGCTGCAGCCAGAATTGGCTTGTCCGACGGCGCTTCGAAGCGTTTGCGCTCACCATCCGAGAAAATGAGAGTGACCTGGGGCATACCCACACCTGCCGGTTGCGAGGTTCATCAGTTCGGTGAGTTGAAAGAAGCAATGGCGGACGCGGACAATCCGCGCCCGCCATTATTCTATTTGGCGATGACGAACTTTCCGTCCTTCACCGAAAGCAGGACAACGCTGGACGCCTGCGCGCCGAAATGATCGGTCGGCGAATAGGTGTAGACCGCGGTCACGCCGACATGGTCTTTCAACCCTTCGATCGCATCACGAACCTTCTTCTTGTCGGCGCCGCCTTTTTCGATCGCTGCGATCATCATCTGCATCGCGTCATAGCCGTTGCCGGCGAAGGTGGCCGGCTTCTGGCCATACTTCTTCTCGTAGTGCTGGGTGAAGTTTCTGATCACGTCGCGTTGCTTGTCGCCGGCCGGCAGTTCGTCGACCACATAAAGCTTCGACGACGGGATCAGGATGCCGTCGGCCGATGAGCCCGCCAGCCGCAGGAAATTGAAGTCGTTGGCGGCGTGCGACAGATACAACGGATGCTTGATATCGAGCTGACGGTAGTTGCGCGTTGCGATCGCCTGGCCCGGCCCCGTCGCCCACACCACTGTCGCCTGCGCATCGCTGGCGCGGATCTTGGTCAGCTGCGGCGTCATATCCTGATCGCCGTTACCGAATGTCTCCTGGATGACGATCTTGATGCCGTAGTCGGCCGCATTCTTCTCCAGTTCGCTGCGGCCGCTGGTACCGAAGCCGGAGTCTGCATTGAGCAGGGCAATCTTGGTGATGCCCTTCTTTTTCATGTCATTCATCATGACGCTCTGCACCAGAACGTCGGTCAGCGGCGCCAGAAACACCCACTGCTTCTTGTCCGCCGGGAGGACGATGCCGCGCGATCCGCCGTTGGAAATGATCGGCACCATCGACCGCTGAACGGAATCGATGATGGAATAGGACGAGCCGCTATTCATTGCGCCGATGATCCCGACCACCTCGTCCTGCTCGATCAGGCGCTTGGTCGCCGACACCGCCTTGTTGGTGTCGCTCTCGGTGTTGATGTTCACGAACTCGATTTTCTTGCCGTTGATGCCGCCCTTGGCGTTTGCTTCGTCAACGGCCAGTTGTGCGCCTTCCAGGCCCGGCTTGCCGAGCGACGCCAGAAAGCCGGACGTTTCCAGCAACCCGCCGACCTTGATAGTCGATTGCGCATGCGCCGGTGCCCCCATCGCGATCGCGGCAACGAGCACTCCCCACAGACTCTGCCTCATATCACTCTCCCTCTAAAACGATCAGATGCGGTCCGGCCGGCTGATGATGAACGAGGCGCATCTGACACCTCCCCGCCCTATCAGTTGTTGGTTTTCAGTGCGTCGCGAGCCGCGACGAACGGTTCGCGCGGTGTCACATAGACGCCGCCGCCGATCCGGCCGTTTTGGCCGCTACGATCAAGCACGCCGAGCGAAATCGCCGGTGTCGCCGCGCGATCGGCAATGTGCCGGGCGAACAGCCCCGAGCGGATCGCAAATTCGGGAAACCGCGGATCATCGGCACTCATGACGTCGCCACCAAGTTCGCGCGACGGTGAGGGCATGAACGGCCCAAGGCCTTTTTCCTGCGCCGGGGCGCAATGCATGGCCATCGCCCCGAAACCCTGCGCATCAACAATGGCGCTGTCGCCGATCGCGCCAAGCCGATCGTCCGCGCCAAAGCCCGCTTCCAGCGCTCCCGACGGTGGCTCAGCCTTCGCAGTAAACCAACGATCCGGATATCCAGCGACCTTCAACCCGAACTCGTTGCCGTTACCACCGATAGCGACCACCGCACTGCTGCTGCCCATACCCGCCGGCGCGAGCGCCATACACTTGCAGGCCGCCATCCAAAGATTGAGGAAGAAGCTCGGCCCCTGTTGCAGGAAAGGGATCGGCTCGGCCACGCCAAACAACTGACGAATGAGAATGTCGGTCGCCGCAGCGGTACGACCGTGCAGATCGTCACCGCGCGCGAGTGCCCCGTTGGCGATCGGCAGCAGCGGCACCGGCTGCTTCAACAGGCTGCGCAGCAGCGTCGCGAATTTTCCGTTGAGCCAGTGCAGATGTTGCACCACATCGGCACCTGCTTTTCCGAGCCGCATGGCCGGTCCGCTGCCGCCGTTGAGTGGCGAAAAAGCACGGTTGTTCGCGTTATGATGGTCGGCCACCACCTGAACCAGCATGCTGCGCGTCAACACGGCAGCGAGCGGGACGACCGTTGCATGGTCCTGTGCCGGCGCGAGCTGCACCGCCCCCCCATCGATCATGCGAAACGCTTCGGCCTCGGTATCGGCCCAGCCTTCGAACAAAACCGCCATGGCGGCCGAATTGCGGATCGGCGCGCTCGGCGCACCGCCCGTGGGCGGGCCGGCATGCAGCACGACCTTCTCCGGCAGATTGATCGCCTCGGATGCCGGAACGAGATCAGTCCATGTCGGCTCGACACGAATCATCGCCTGCAGCGCAATGGCATCAATGCCACTTAGCGTGGTGCCCGGTTGCGAAAGAGCGACGGACGATTTTGTCATGACACCGCACTGCGCAGGGTTTCGACCTGCGGTTTGTTTTCATCACAGCCGAGGTAGGCTGAAGCGATATTGGGATCGGCGAGGATCGCATCCGCCGCACCATCGGCAACGATCCTGCCAGTGGACAGCACGTAGGCGCGATCGGCGATCTGCAGTGCCGCCTGCGCATTCTGTTCGATCAGCAGAATACTGAGACCGCCGGCGCGCAGTTCGAGCAGCTTGTTGAGAATCTCGTCGATCACCTTCGGTGCGAGACCGAGCGACGGCTCATCGAGCAGCAACAAGCGCGGATTGCTCATCAGCGAGCGGGCGATCGCCAGCATCTGCGCCTGGCCACCGCTCAACATGCCGGCCTGCTGTTGCTGACGCTCCTTCAGGATCGGAAACAGCCGGAAGGCGATTTCCTTGCGCTCTTCAAACGCATCCTGCGAGTTGAAGCCCGGCGCGACGAGACCGCGCAGCCCCCAGTTGCGGAACCGTTCGGTGTAGTAACCCAGCGCCAGATTGTCATTGATGGTCAAAGACGGAAACAGTGCGCGTCCTTCGGGCACCAGACTGACGCCCTTGCGCGTCACCGCATCCGGCGAACGCAGCGCGCGCAAATCCCCACCGTCATAGCGGATCGTTCCTGCCGACGGCTTGACGAAGCCGGCCACCGCTTTGACCAGGCTGCTCTTGCCGGCGCCGTTCGGGCCGACCAGCGCGACGATCTCGCCCTTGTTGACGAGCACATTGGCGCTTTCGAGCGCAGTCACGCCGCCATACCGGATCGTCGTGCTCGATCAGGGCCGTCTGATTGCCGATGGTCTGCCCGATGCGGTGAAGCATGATCCAGTGGTGATCGAGGCCTATCTCGGCCGCTCGCACGATCACGGTGTCGCGCGTCTGCGGACCAATGTGGTGCGGC
>JBQCFU010000262.1:0-2081 GCA_051958775.1 Pseudolabrys sp. | reverse complement strand
CGACAGCATGTCCTGCGCCGTCGCATCGCCGGCTTCGGCCGCAGTGCGATAAAGCTCAGCCGCGCGCACCGGATCGGACTCGACGCCCTCACCCTTGAAATAGATAGCCGCGAGATTGCGCTGCCCGATCGGATCGCCGGCATCAGCGGCAAGCGTCAGCAATTTCAAAGCGAGCGCCTCATCGCGCTCGACGCCGATGCCTTCCGAGAAACAGGCGCCGACATTGTTCTGGGCTCGCGCAACGCCCTGATGCGCCAGCACCCCCCAGATCGACAGCGCGGTGTCGTAATCGTTGTTCTGCGCCGCCTCATAGGCGACCGCCATCATCTCGCCGGCAGATTTCTCCGGCGCACGCTTGAGCGAGGCGATGTGGTCGAGCCAGCCCATCAGCGCGGCTCCGCGAGTGTGAGCGCGGCCAGATTGCCGACAAAGCGCGCTTCGTCTTCGAGGCAACGCAGATCGAGCACCAACGCCTGATCCTCGATGCGGCCGATTACCGGCATCGACAACCCTCGTAAGGCTCCTGCGAGCGCCGTCAGAGCGCCACCGCCGCCCTGCTGCGCCCGAATGGCGAGGCCGGCGCTCGGGATCGTCTGCTGCGGCAGCGCCCCGGAGCCGATCTGGCTCGCGCAATCGGTCACCGCAACGGTGTAGCCCCCACCCACGGCCTTGCTGACGGCAGGCAGGAGACGCGCCGCCAGCGCGGCGATGTCGTCCTTGCTGCGCGCGATCAGCCGCACCGTCGGCAGGCGCTGCACCAGCCGGTCGGGATCGCGATAGAGCCGCAGGGTCGCTTCCAGCGCCGCGAGCCGGATCTTGTCCATGCGCAGCGCGCGCGTCATCGGATTCTTGTTGAGCGCGGCGATCAGATCGCGGCGGCCGACGATGAAGCCGGCCTGAGGCCCACCCAGCAGCTTGTCGCCGGAGAACGTCACCAGATCCGCGCCTTCGGCCACCGCTTCGGCCACCGTCGGCTCATGCGCGAGGCCGAACCGAGCGAGATCGATCAGCGTGCCCGAGCCGAGATCGTTGACCAGCGGCACGTTCGCGTCGCGCGCGATCTCCGCCAGCGCCTTTGCCCCAACCTCCTTGGTGAAACCCTCGATCCGGTAGTTCGAGGTGTGGACCTTGAGGATCAGGCCGGTCTGCGGGCCGAGCGCGCCGCGATAGTCCTTCTCGTGCGTCCGGTTGGTGGTGCCGACTTCGACAAGATGCGTGCCGGCCCGCGCCATGATCTCCGGCATGCGGAATGCACCGCCGATCTCGATCAGTTCGCCGCGCGAGACGATGGCATCGCGTCCGCCGGCGAGCGTGTTCAACACCAAGAGAACGGCGGCGGCGTTGTTATTGACCACCGTGGCATCTTCCGCGCCGGCCAGCTCGCAGAGCAGGTCGCGGACCAGACTGTCGCGCTCGCCGCGCTTGCCGTCGGCGAGATTGAACTCCAAGGCGAGCGCCTCGCGCATGGCATCGGTCGCGGCAGCAACGGCGGCGTCCGCCAGCAGCGCGCGGCCGAGATTGGTGTGCAGCACCGTGCCGGTGAGATTGAACACCGGACGTGCTTTGAGAACGGCATCAGCCGCGAGCCGGTCCGCCGCGGCTTTGGCGATCTCTTCGACGGCGAAAGCCCGCGTGGCGCCAGACGCGAGCGCCTGGCGAACTTGATCGATCTGCGCGCGGATCGCGGCGACGACAGCCGGTCGGCCAAATTGCTCGACCGCAGCCAGCGTCGGCGCTGCCTTGAGCACCTCGTCGACGGACGGAATTCGCCTGAGACTGGTGTCGGGATCGCGCACGGCCACTCCCTCAGTAGCCGATCAGGAAGGGATTGACGCCACCACGACGGAAACCGAGTTCGCGCACCAGCAGATCCAGGCCGAGCGTCGCGACATCGTCCGCGATCGGATCGAGGAAGCGATCGGTCTGCTGGTTCAGCATCTTCATGTAGCCGTGACAATCCTCACAGGTTTCCGCCTTGATGGTGCCGCCGGTGCCTTCGATCTCCTGGAACATGATCTTGCTGGTCGACCCACACAGCGTGCATTTCGAACGCAGGTGATTCCACATCGTGCCGCACAGCG
>JBQCFU010000261.1:0-4618 GCA_051958775.1 Pseudolabrys sp. | reverse complement strand
CTCGAATGCCACGCATTCCGCGGCGACGTGATCGAGATCGCGCTTCAGCTCCGGGCTGTCGATGCCGGGATAGAGATCCGCGAGATTCCAGCCGGGCAGATCGCCGAGCGAGGGGCCACGCGTCTTCGCCGTGGCTTTTTTGGCCGCAACCTTCGGCGCGGATTTGCCTCGGGCGGGTGCGGATGTGGCGGTCTTGACGGCACGTTTGGCGGAAGCGCGGGCCATGGAATGCAACCTGTGCGGGAAAAAACAGAAAAGGACGAGGCAAATTATATGGCCTGCTACCTCCCGACCCGCAACAGGCGCGCCGGAACAGGCAACTGCTTAAGCCGTCATTAAGCGTGGGCGGCGAGACTGCACCAATTCGGCACAATGCATGCTGCCTTTTCCACCGGCCTGCCCGGAGCTTTCGCCAGGAGCCTTTGCCATGACCGCTCGCATTCTCCTCGTCGACGACGATCCGGTTCAGCGCCGGTTGCTCGAGGCCATGGTGCAGCGCTTCGGCTACCGGACGCTGACCGCCGACGGCGGCGACGTCGCGGCAAAAATGCTGACTGGTCCTGAGGGCCGCGACATCGACGGCGTCGTGCTCGATCTGGTGGTGCCAGATCTCGACGGGCTCGGCGTCCTGGCGAAGATGCGCGACGCCGGCTGCACCAGTCCGGTGATCGTGCAGACCGCCCATGGCGGCATCGACAACGTCGTGTCGGCGATGCGCGCCGGCGCAGCGGATTTCATCGTCAAGCCGGCGAGCCCGGAACGATTGCAGGTCAGCCTGCGCAACGCGTTGCAGGCGCGCGCTCTGAGCGGCGAACTCGCCCGCGTCAAGCGCAGCCGCGAAGGCACGCTGACATTTGCCGACGTGATTTCGCGCGCACCGGCGATGCGGCTCGTGCTGCGCGCAGCGGAGAAAGCCGCGACCTCGGACATTCCGGCGCTGGTCGAAGGCGAATCCGGCACCGGCAAAGAACTGATCGCCCGTGCGATCCACGGCAGCGGCGCACGCCGCGCCCGTCCGTTCGTCGCCGTGAACTGCGGCGCGATTCCGGAAAACCTCGTCGAGTCGACCTTGTTCGGCCACGAGCGCGGCGCCTTCACCGGCGCGACGGAGAAACACACCGGCAAATTCATCGAGGCCGACGGCGGCACGCTGTTCCTCGACGAGATCGGCGAACTGCCGCTTGCGGCACAGGTGAAGCTGCTGCGCGCGCTGCAGGAAGGCGAAGTGGAGCCGGTCGGCGCCCGCAAGCCAGTCAAGGTCAATGTGCGCATCGTCTCGGCGACCAACCGCGATCTGCTCGCCGAAGTGAAAGCCGGCCGCTTCCGCGAAGACCTGTTCTATCGCCTCAATGTCTTTCCGGTGTATGTGCCGCCGCTGCGTCAGCGTCCGGAAGACATCGCCGATCTCGTCCGTCACTTCCTCGCGCGTTTCGCGGCGGAAGAAGGCAAGCCCGTGCGCAGCATCAGCGCCGACGCGATGGCGATGCTCGACGCCTTCTCCTGGCCCGGCAATGTGCGCCAGCTCGAGAACGCGATGTTTCGTGCCGTGGTGCTATGCGAGGGCGAGGAAATCGGCACCGACGACCTGCCGCAGATCGGCGCGCAGCTTGGTCAACACAGTCACAATGCGTTGAGTACAATTGTATCGATTGTCCCCGACCAGCAGGGACATGCGGAAACGCAGCCAATGACGGGGCAAATCCACGACGCCTCGGCGTTTACCATTCCCGATCACGCGCTGCCGCTGATCGACGCGCAAGGGGACGTCCGGCCGTTCGACGCGCTAGAACGCGACATCATTCGTTTTGCGATCAACCATTATCGCGGACGGATGTCGGAGGTCGCGAGACGCCTGCGAATCGGACGTTCGACGCTCTATCGCAAACTCGAGGGGCTTGGCCTCGACGATGCGCCGACCAGTCTGCCGGCGGAGTAATCTTAACGCCGGCACGCACAGCGCCATTAAGCTTGTGCGTTAGGGCTGTCGGAAGATCGTTGACGACTTCGCTCGAATTTTCGCGGCATTGATTTCATAGTCGCCGCGAAAAGTACGAGTGAGGCTTCCATGCGCAATGTCCGTTTCGATCGCTTGATGACCAGCACCGCTCTGGCGTTGCTACTGGCCGGATCGACCGCCCTCGCCGGACCGCGCGACGACACAGCGAGCCAGCGCCACAGCAACGAGCAAGGTCCGATCCGTCGCAATGTCGGCACCATGCTGCCGCCGCCCGCAGCAGCACCCGCCGTGCGGCGCGACAGCGGCGCGATGATCATGACCATTCCCCCGCACGCCGCCCGCGCCAATGCCCAGGCGACGAGCGACGAAGCGCGCGCACCGATCCCCAACAGCCGGCCGCTGATCGCGCCTGCGCCGCAGCCGGCACTGATCCCGGCATCGGCTCCGGCTGCTGTCGCGCCGATGCCCGCACCCGCTCCCGCGCGTGCTCCGGTTCAGGCGTCTGCGCCCGTTGCCGCACCGACCCCGGCGCCCGTGGCTGCGCCGGCTGCTGCCGCGCCGCTGCCGGACCACCGCTCGCCGCTCGATCGCTTGGTCGCGAGCAGCCCCCAGATTCCCGATGCGCAGGTTTCCGAAAAGCTGCGCGCCGCGAAATTCGCGAGCCGCGTGCCGAACGCCCAGGACCGCAAGGCGATCGAAGCCGCCTATGCGTCGCAGAACTATGCACCGATGTGGTTCAAGGACGGCGCGCCCACCGACCGCGCCAAGACCGTCATTGAGCGACTGAAGAACGTCGCCGCCGACGGCTTCGAGGTCAGCGAGTATCCGGTGCCGGATCTCGGAACGATCAGCAGCGCCGACGCGCTGGCGAGCGCCGACATCCAACTCACCAATTCGGTCGTCACCTATGCGCGGCACCTGGAAAGCGGCCGTATCGCGCCGACGCGCGTGACCGCGGAAGCGGATTACGGCTCCGGCGCGGCACCGGCCGATCCGGCGGAAATCCTCAAGCGCATCGGCGGCACCGGCAACATCAATGCCGCGCTCGATCACTACAATCCGCAGCACCCGGGCTTCCGCGCGCTGCGCGCCAAGCTCGCAGAGGTGCGTTCGCACGCGGCGAACGACCAGACCCGCTACATTCCGGAAGGCGGCGTCATCAAGCCGGGCCTGAAGGATCCGCGGATTCCGATGATCCGTGCCAAGCTCGGCGTTCCCGGCAAGGCCGATGACACGACCTACGATAAGGCGCTCGTCTTTGCCGTGAAGAAGTACCAGAAAGCCAACGATCTGGTCGACGGCGGCATCATCGGCAACATCACCATCGCCAAGATGAACGGCCCGAAGGCGTCCGAACAACTGCTCGCGGTGCTCGGCTCGCTCGAACGCTGGCGCTGGCTGCCGCGCGATCTCGGCCGCAACTATGTGATGATCAATATTCCCGACTACACGCTGCGTGTGGTCAGCAACAACAATCTGGTGTGGAAGACCAACATCGTCGTCGGCAAGCCGCAGACGCCGACGCCGCTCCTCACCGCGACGATGGACCACGTGCTGGTCAATCCGTCGTGGTACGTGCCGCAGTCGATCATCCAGAACGAATTGCTGCCGGCCTACGAGAAGGACCCGCGCGTATTCGAGCGCATGGGCCTCGAAGTGCGCAAGGGACCCGACGGCCACATCAATGTCGTGCAGCCGCCCGGCGCCGCCAATGCGCTCGGCCACATCAAGTTCGCGTTCCCGAACAAATACCAAGTCTATCTGCACGACACGCCGGAGAAGCGGCTGTTCGCCGCATCCGACCGCGCGTTCAGCCACGGCTGCATGCGCGTCGAGAATCCGACCAAGTTCGGCGAAGTCATCTTGTCGCTGGCGATGTCAGGACCGGCGCCGAACCAGCGCCAGCTCGACCAGATGTACGGGCAGGACGAGAAGATGTTCAAGCTCGCCAACCGGCCGATGGTGCACCTCACCTATCAGACCGCTTATGTCGACGACGCCGGCAAGCTCGTCGGGCGCAAGGACATCTACGGCTACGACAGCCGCGTGCACACGATCCTCACCTCCGACGAGCGCAAGATCGCCGATCAGCCGCCGCCGCAGGACAAGACCCGCGACCTCGCGACCGCCAAGAGCAACCAGGAAGTGTTGCGCCGGGTGGAGCGCCGCGAGGCCAAGAATCCGTTCGACTTCTTTGAGCGAATTTTCCGCTAACAGCGCCTGTCAAAGAACCGCCCACCGCATCCTGCGAGTTCCATTTCGCAGAATGTGGCGGGCTCCTTTTTGCCATGATTGTCAGCGAGTTATGCACCTCGCCGGCGGGGAGCGCTAAGACCTCATTAACGCAACCCGACGAGACTGCGCCGAAGTTGTTTCCGTGACACGCATGTGCATCGCGCGTCGTTCGCGGAATGGTGTGGGACGGCCATTTCTCGCGGGAGTGCACGTGCCGGTTCGGAGCGCGCGCCAGTTTTTGATGTCTAGTTCGGTGGGAGCGCTCGCGCGCGCTGCCAACCTTGCGAACTTGCGCGCAAAGGGTCCGGCCTTCTTTCCCTCTTTGGCGCGGACCGGCCTGCGCATCAGCGCAGCGGCTCTGCTGATCGTGCTCGGCAGCCAGAGCCTGCAGACGGCGGTTGCCAACGGCGATACCCGCACCCTCAC
>JBQCFU010000260.1:0-4602 GCA_051958775.1 Pseudolabrys sp. | reverse complement strand
AGGCGTGGTAGTGCGTCGAGCGCGCCACCTCCGGCACCCACAGCTTGCCGTCGAGCGTATCGGCGGCGATCCGCTTGGCAATCTCCCAGGCATCCGGCTCGGTGACGACGTCGGGAATGCCGTCGCAGGCGAAGGTGAACTGGCAGGCCAGATGCCGGTGCGCGTTCTGATAGACCACGCCGCACACATCGCTCGGATAGAACCCGGAGAACACACGGTTCATGACCACCTGCGCAACGGCCATCTGGCCACGCACCGGTTCACCACGCGATTCGAAATAGACGGCGTTGGCGAGGCACTTCTCGGCCTTGGCGCGGCTCTTGGAATTCGGCAGCAGGCCAAGCCGTTCGGCCGGCGTCTGTGGACGATGACCGGCGCCGGTCACCTCGCCCTTCACCGCGACGCTGACGCCGCCCTTCTTGCTCTCGTCGACTGCACCTTTGGAGGCAATCAATGCCGACGGCTTGAGGTCGGGGTCGAGCGACGGCTCGACGAACACCGGCGCCTCGCCCGGCGACCACGGCACGATCGACTCGACCGCGGCCGTTGGGTCGATGCCGAACAGCATGCTCGACGATCCGGCGGGCGCGCTGGCGCGCTCGGCGCGTGCCGCAGCCTGCAAGTCGGGCGGCGGCAAATCCTTGTACGGCAGTTCGACCGTGTCGGCGGTTTCCGCCGGCGTCTCCGAGAACTCTTCGGCGGGGAACGGCGCCAGCGCTTCCGGCTGCGCCATGTCAGGACGCTCGGGCCGCGGGCGCGGCATCAGCACGTCGCCCTTATTGGTCCGGTTGATGGTCGGAAACGACAGCGGCGGCGGACCAACGGGGTCGCCGAGCGGATTGCCGGTATTGAGCGCAACGAGTTCCGTGACCAGGGGGCGTGGCATTGCCGTGCCGAGCGGCCGCGGGAAGCTGAAAGTCGCCGCATGGATGGTGCCGAACGGCGATGCAATGATGTGCTTGTGGGCGCGCGCGACGACGGCGGGCTGGCTGGCGATCAACGAGGCGATGTCGGCGTGGTCGACCTGGCTCGGCAGCAGGAAAAACACCGCGGCCGCAAGCGCGTAAGCCGGCCTTCCCGGTCGCCGCCAACGCCTGACAGGTTTTCGCGAGCGAACGCGGACCAACGCAACGCCACCAACAACAAATGCCCCGCCGGAATGGCGACAAGGCGAACCGTGTTGTTATGGCCTGATTAACCTTGCGAACCCGTTAACCGGACTTCTTTGCAGAGCATGATCCGGTCCGAAAACCGGTTCCCACTTTTCGGGATCATGCTCTACATCAGTTTGGCATCGACGCCGGACCAATATGTCACAGCCAGCATCACGGCGAGGGCGAGACCGAAGCCCGCGAAACGCACGGGCATCGACACCACACCGCCCGGCGCGCCGCCGCTGCGCCAGTAACAGGCGATGTCAAAGGCGGCGAGCCCAATCAGGATCAGAAGATAGGACGGCAGATTGCTGTCGCGCAGCGCCGGGAACTCGACGATCGCCGCGCCGACGGCAACGCCGACCGCGACCGTGAAGGCCAGAAAATAGTGTGTCAGGGTCAATGTCATGACATTCGTATGGGTGAAATAAAAATGGCCCGGACCGTTTTCGATCCGGGCCTGTGTCGGATCACATCTTCACGCCTTTTTCGGCGAAGTACTTGACCGCGCCCGGGTGCCACGGCACCGGCGAATTGGCCTTCACCTGGTTCTCCAGCGAGAAGCTGTTGGCTTCCTTGTGAACCGCAACGAGGTCGGCCTTCTTCTCGACCATCAGCTTGACGATGTCATAGGCATCCTTGTCGCTCATCTTGTCGTTGGTGACGAGGATGTTCCACACCGCCGTGGCCTTATTCGGCTTGTCCTGGCCCGGATAGACGCCGGCCTTGATGACGTTCTCGGCATAGAGGTCGCCGTACTTCTGGTTCATCTTCGCAACCAGATCGGAATGATCGATCAGCTTGAGCTTGACGCCCGGCGTCGCGCCGAGATCGGTCACCGCCGAGGTCGGCAGGCCGCCGACCCAGAAGAACGCATCGATCTTGCGGTCCTTGATCGCGTTCACGGATTCGGCGACGCCGAGCCGTTCACGCTTCATGTCCTTGTCCTTGTCGAGGCCGGCCGCCTCGATGACGCGGAACGCCATCACTTCGGTGGCGCTGCCGCCCGAACCGGTGGAGACGCGCTTGCCCTTGAGATCGGCAACCGAGTTGATGCCGGTGCCATCCACCGTGACGACATGCATCACGTTCGGATAGAGCACCATCAGCGTGCGCAGCTCGACCTTGCCGCTCTTGAACTTGTCCTGCCCTTTGACCGCGTCGAGCGCGGCGTCAGCCATGGAGAAGCCGATCTCGCTCTGACCCGAACCAAGCAGCTTGATGTTGTCGACCGAGCCGCCGGTCACTTCCGCGGTCGCCTGCACCCCCGGCAGGTTCTTCGACAACAGATTGGCGAGGCCGCCGCCGATCGGATAGTAGACGCCGCCAGTGCCGCCCGTGCCGATGGCAATGGTCCGCTGCTGCGCGTCCGCGCCGCCCGCCACCAAAGCCGCCACCGCGACGGTCGCCGCCGCAGCCAGATGTTTCAACAGTCGCATCGTCGATCCTCCCTTTATCGTGTTGTCAGTTTGTTATGCGAGACGCCGCCGGCGCCGCGGTTTTCCATTGCCATAGCAGTAAAGCCGCGCCGAGAGCCAGACCGACCGGAGCCGGATAAGGAATGTCCGCGCCTGACAGCGTTTCCATGAACGCCTCGATCAGGCTCGGAAACACCAGCAAAAGTCCGGCGAGAATGAACAATGTCCGCTCGGACATGGTGGCGCGGCGCAAGGCCCAGCCCTGCGCGCCGGCGGCAAGCGCGGCGAGCCCCGCGCCGGTGATCGCGGTGATCCAGATGATCGTGTAGATCGATCCGTCCTTCGGGATCTTCATCAATAGACCGACGCCCTGCGGATCGCAGACGAACACGAACGGCACCAGGAAGGCCGGGATCGTGTATTTCCACGCCTGCATGGTCGTACGGTAAGGATCGCCACCGGTGATCGCTGCCGCGGCGAATGGCGACAGCGCCGTCGGCGGCGACACTTCGGAGAGCACGGCGTAGTAGAAGATGAACATGTGCGCGGCATAGTCCGGCACGCCGAGCTTGATCAGCGCCGGCGCGGCGATCACTGCGCAGATGATGTAGGACGCCGTCACCGGCACGGCGAGGCCGATGATCCAGACGATCAACGCCGTATAGATCGCCGTCAGCAGCAGGCTGCCGCCTGCATAACCGATGACGATCGACGAGAACTTCAGGCCGAGACCGGTGAGCGTGACGATGCCGACGATAATGCCGGCAGCCGCGCAGGTTGTCGCCGCGCTCAGGACGCCGATCGAGCCTTCCGACAGCGCCTTGATCAGTTTTTTCGGCACCAGCGCCGTTTCGCGATTGAGGAATGACAGCGCGAAAGCCAATAGCGTCGAATAGAATACCGACAGCATCGGCGAGAAGCCGATCACCATGAAGACGACGACAGCGATCAGCGAGATGAAGTGGAAGCCGTAACGCTTCGTCATCTCCCACAGCGACAGCTCAGCCTTGAGCACGACATTGCGCGCGCCGAAGCGGAACGCATCGAGTTCGACCATGAACAGCAGTGACGCGTAGTAGAGCAGCGTCGGAATGATCGCCATCCAGATCACGTCGAGATAGCTGATCTTCAGAAACTCGGCGATCAGGAACGCGGCCGCGCCCAGCACCGGCGGCGAGATGATCGCACCGAGACCGCCGGCCGCGAGCAAGCCACCGGCAGCGTTCTTCTCGAATCCGGCCTTTGCCAGCATTGGATAGGCAACCGTGCCGATCATCACCGTCGTCGCCACGCCCGAACCGGACGGCCCGCCGAGCAGAAACGACGACGCCACCACGGCGCGGCCCGCGCTCGATGGCTTGCCGCCCATCACCGCGAGCGAGAAGTCGATGAAGAACTTGCCGGCGCCGGAATAAAGCAGGATCGCGCCGTAGATGGTGAACATGATGATGAGCGTCGCCGACACGTCGACCGCAACACCGAAAATGCCTTCGAGCGTGATGTAGAGATGGCCGACGAGGCGCGCGACCTCGAAGCCGCGATGCGTCCACGGCGGCGGCAAATAAGGGCCGAGCATCGCGTAGACGATGAACAGGATCGACACGATCGGCATGATTGGGCCGGTGGTGCGGCGCGCGGCCTCCAGCACCAGCACGATCAGGATCACGCCGAAGACGACGTCGAGCCGGTCGGGAATCGCGGCGCGGTCGGTGAAGTCGTCGCCGCCCCAGAGCGCATAGCCGAGCGCGGCAATCGCCAGCACGCAGGGGATGAGATCGAACCACTGGTTGCTATTGCGGAAACGCTCCGCCAGCGGAAACAGCAGGAAACTCAGGAACAACACGAAGGCGACGTGGATATAGCGCAGCGGCTGCGTCGGGACGATCTCGTAAGCCGCATAGAGGTGAAACAGCGACATCGCCACGGCGATGCCGGTCACGATCATGCCGGCCCAGCCGGACAGCCGGTTGGCGGCACCTTCTTCCTGCTGGACGTATTCTTCAGCCTTGCGCAGCCCCTCTTCGGTGACG
>JBQCFU010000259.1:0-3231 GCA_051958775.1 Pseudolabrys sp. | reverse complement strand
TCGAGGTCGACGATCAGCACCGTCTCGCCGATGGCCGCGAGCGCCGTCCCGAGATTGATCGCGGTGGTGGTCTTGCCGACCCCGCCTTTCTGGTTGGCGATGGCCAGCACGCGCGGGGCACGGGGCGCTTCCGGCGCCGGTTCGGAAACCGGTGCATCAGCCGGCGTCAGGGTCAGATCATCGACGGCAACTAGGTCGTCTTTAACAAGATCGTCTTTCGAATTGTCGTTCATTTCTTACTTCCCGCCCTTGCCCGCTTGCTCAGGCCCGTGACCCGGACGATCCGCGCCTCCGGGTTGGTCAGACTCGGGATCAATTCCGCTTCAATATTCCAATATTTAGAGGCTTCGGTCAATTCAGCCTCTACATCTTGTCCCTTCGGGAACAACCCGACCGCCCCCGCCGCAATTAACGGCGCCGCATACCCACACAGCACCGTAAGCGACGCCAAGGCACGGGCCATCACCACGTCCGCCGTGCCGGCGAATCTGTCCCCGCAATTCTCAGCCCGCTCAGCATGAACCTCGGCCGGCGCGCCGGTCGCCTCCACTGCCTCGCGCAGGAAGGCGGCTTTCTTTTGCCGGCTCTCGACCAAATGCACGGCGACGCCGGGTGAGTCAGCGAGCGCGCAGGCAATCACCACGCCGGGAAAGCCGGCGCCGGCGCCGAAATCGACCCAGGTTTTCGCGTTCGGCGCGAGCGGCAGAAGCTGAAGCGAATCGGCAATGTGCCGGGTCCAGAGCTGCGGCACCGTCGAGTCGGCGATGAGATTGGTGTGCGCCTGGGTACGCAGGAGGATCGCCGCATAGCGATCGAGCCGCGTTGCGACGGCGGCGGAAACCGGCGTCAGCGCCAGCGCGCGATCGCGATCATCGAGATCGATGGCGAGCGACCGCAGCGTGACATCGCGTTGGCCCTTCGCTTCGTCGTCCATGGCGCGCGTCATGCGCGCGCGGCGGCGTTCGCGCGACCGCGCAATTTCAGATGCGCGACGAGCAGTGTGAGTGCTGCCGGCGTCACGCCATCGAGCCGCGCTGCGTGACCGATCGTGCGTGGGCGCGCTGCTGCAAGTTTGTGCCGCGCTTCGTTCGACAGACCTTTGATCGCATCGTAATCGAGATCGTCGGGAAGCATCACGCTTTCATCGCGTCGATACGATTCAATGTCCGCTGCCTGACGCGACAGATACACATCGTAAGTCGCGTCGATCTCGATCTGCTCGGCGATCTTCGGCGCGAGCGAACCAAGCTCCGGCCAGATACGCGCAAGATCACCGATGTTGATCGTCGGATAAGCGAGCAGCTCGAACGCGGTGCGGCGCTGCCCGTCGTTGTTCAACGACAAGCCGTAAGTGTTCGCCTGGTTCGGCGTGATCGACACCGACTTGGCGAAGTCACGCGCAGCATTGAGCGCGTCATTCTTCTGCGTGAAATTCTGTGCGCGTTCTGCGCCGACGCAGCCGAGCGTGATGCCTTTCTGCGTCAGACGCTGATCGGCATTGTCGGCACGCAATGCGAGACGATATTCGGCACGCGATGTGAACATGCGATACGGCTCGGTGACACCGCGCGTCACGAGATCGTCGATCATCACACCGAGATAAGCTTCCGCGCGATCGAACGTGATCGCATCACTGTCGCCCGCATGCGCCGCGGCATTCAAGCCGGCGAGCAAGCCTTGCGCGCCCGCTTCTTCGTAACCGGTCGTGCCGTTGATCTGCCCGGCGAGATACAAGCCGCGCATGCGCTTTGCTTCCAGCGTCGGATGCAATTCGCGCGGATCGACGTGGTCGTATTCGATCGCGTAGCCAGGACGAATGATGCGCGTCTTCTCAAGTCCACGAATGCTGGCGACGATCGCGCGCTGCACGTCTTCCGGCAGCGATGTCGAAATGCCGTTCGGATAAACAGTGTCGTCGTCGAGTCCTTCCGGCTCGAGGAAAATCTGGTGACCATCGCGCTCACCGAAGCGCATGATCTTGTCTTCGACCGACGGACAATAACGCGGACCACGACTCGCGATCTGTCCCGAATACATCGGCGAGCGATGCACGTTGTCGCGAATGACCTGATGCGTCGCGTCGTTGGTGCGCGTGATGCCGCACTGAATCTGCGGCGTGGTGATTGCTGCGGTCAGCGTCGAGAAAGGCTCGGGCGGATCGTCACCCGACTGCATCTCCAATGCCTGCCAGTCGATAGTCTTGCCATCGAGTCGCGGCGGTGTGCCGGTTTTCAAACGTCCCAGCGCAAAACCGATGCGCTCCAGCGACCGCGACAATCCCATCGCCGGCGCCTCACCGACGCGACCGGCGGGAATTTGCTGCTCGCCGATATGGATGAGGCCGCGCAGGAATGTGCCGGTTGTCAGAACCGCCGCGCTGCAAGTCAGCTCGCGCCCGTCAGCGAGACGAACGCCGGCAATGCGATCATGCGCGACGATCAGATCGTCGGCCTCGCCTTCGATCACAGTGAGATTTTGCGTCTCTCGGATCGCTGCCTGCATCGCAGCCGCATAGAGCTTGCGATCGGCCTGGGCGCGCGGACCGCGCACTGCCGGACCTTTGCGGCGATTGAGCACGCGAAACTGGATGCCGCCGGCGTCGGCGACGCGGCCCATCAACCCGTCGAGGGCATCAATTTCCCGCACCAGATGGCCTTTACCCAGGCCACCGATGGCCGGATTGCAGGACATGGCTCCGATGGTGTCGAAACGATGGGTCAAAAGCGCGGTGCGCGCGCCCATGCGCGCCGCCGCGGCCGCGGCTTCACAGCCGGCGTGGCCGCCCCCGATCACCACCACATCGAATTGCATGTTTGCGAAGCCGCTCCAGATGCCGGCACGCATCGGCATGGGGCATGGGCATACAGGCTCAGCGGGACGAAATCAAAGCTTGTAGGCGGTGCGGAAGCCACCCCAATGCTGTCCGTCGACGTGAATTGGAACATCCACCTCCCGCATCATCACCGTTGCTCCGCCCATATCCCACGGATAGTTCTGGATCAGATAGGGGCGGACATTTCGAGCCGCAGCCAGACCTGCCCGGTCATCGAAAATCCGCCGATTACGAGCATGAATTGCGTTCCAGTCCGGCTGTCCCGGTCGCTGCGGCTGCCCGAACGCCGCATTGTGTACGGGCAGATAGCCGTTCCGATCAACCGCGACGCAAAAGATCATCCGCGGATCCCGCTTCAGCAGCGGCTCCAGCACGGCAGGCAGGACACTCTCCAGCCA
>JBQCFU010000258.1:0-7494 GCA_051958775.1 Pseudolabrys sp. | reverse complement strand
AGGCCCGGCTTGAAGGTGATGTCGGCTTCGGCGAGACGCTTCGCCGCGCGCATGAACTGCTGGTCGAGGCCACCGAGCGGCGAGCCGCGATAACCGGTGACGAAGCCGCCGGTGTGAAGGCCCGCGCGGCGGTCGCGCTCGTGCTGCATCAGGCAGAGGCGGATGATCGCCTGGTAGCCGGTGACGAAGATTCGCTCCTGGCTCAGGTCGTATTTGTCGGTGAGACTGACAGGGCGCAAAGTCGTCATCGATGCCTCTCGGTCGGCGCGGCAGCCGACGTTTGGCGCAAGACAGCCCGCAACTGGCAGTCCGCAACCGGACCAGAGATATAGGGGCTCCGGGGCGAACTGGCGATGATCCAGCCGATAGAAAAGCTGTCATCTCAACAGGCTAGGGTCAATTTCGTTCTCGTGCCCCGGCCGGTCAGGAAATGTCGGCGCGGTACGCTGCCACGTATTTTGGCGCAATGCAGCATGCGGGGCTGCTCCGCGTTCGCCGCCATAGCCTCCGGACCGACTGCCCATTAAGAAGGCAGCGCCGGACCGATCATGACGCCCCCTCACCCCACCACCGTCGAAACGCGTGCATCCTGGATCGTGGCCACGGTGGTGCTCGGTCTGATGACCGTGGCGTTCGGCGGGCCGTGGATCGCGTCGGTGGCGATGACCAACATTGCCGCCGAAGTGAATGGCGCACGCACGGTCCCGGCCGCAGCCATGTCGCTGACGTGGCTCGGCTCTGCGTTCGGCGGCATCCTGATGGGCCGTCTCGCCAACCGAATCGGCGTCCGCTGGACCGTGATGGGCGGCGCGACCATGATCGCCCTCGGCCTGACGATTTCCACGCTCGGCCTGCCGTGGCCGATGTGGATCGGTCACGGGCTGTTCATGGGTGTGATCGGGATCGGCGGCATCAATGCCCCGCTCGTCATCTACACGACCCAGTGGTTCGACAAGCGGCGCGGTTCGGCGCTCGCGCTGATCTCCAGCGGCGCTTATTTCGCCGGCGCGCTGTGGCCGCCGATCTTCGAACGCGCCATCGCCTATGTCGGCTGGCGGCAGACCATGCTGATCTATGCCGCAGTGGAAATCGCCTTCATCGTTCCGCTCGCCTTCATCTTCCTGAAGCCCGCGCCGGAAAGCCTGCGGACCATCGCCCGCAATATCGCGGCCCATGCCGACACCAAGCGTCCGCTCGGCCTCTCGCCGAATGTGTTCTTCGTGCTGCTGTGCCTGGCCGGTATTTTCTGCTGCGTGCCGATGGCCATGCCGCAGCAGCATCTGATCGCCTTCTGCAGCGATGTTGGACTGAGCCTCGCTACCGGCGCGGCGATGCTGTCGGTTCTGCTCGGCTGCGCGTTCCTCAGCCGACAGGCCTGGGGCCTGCTCTCGGACCGGATCGGCGGCCTGATGACGCTGCTGATCAGTTCGGCCGCGCAAGCCATCGCCATGTCAGGCTTTCTGGTGACGCAGAACGAATGGGGCCTGTTCGCCGTCTCGGCTGTCTTCGGTCTGGGCTTCAGCGCGATCATTCCGGCCTATTCATTGACGGTACGCGAACTGTTCCCGGCCTCGGAAGCATTCTGGCGCATCCCGACGGTGCTGATGTGCACCGGCATTGGCATGGCGGCCGGCGGCTTATTCGCCGGCTATCTCTACGACTATTTCGGCTATTACCTGCCGGCATTCGGCGCGGGCGTGATCTCCAACGTACTGAACTTCGCGATCATCGCCTTCCTGCTGTGGCGTTATACGCGCGCACAACCGCCCGCAGCCGTGACCGGAACGCCGGCTCACGCCACCGCCTGATCTAGCGCGTGCCCTGGGTGGCCTCGCCGGCACCCCACTGCCAGAAAGCGGTGCCTTCCTCGCGCAGGCAACGTGCCAGCACCATCATGTGCACTTCGGTCGCGCCATCGACCAGACGCGCCGAGCGGGCGTAGCGATAGATCCACTCGGCCACCGTGTCCTTGGAGTAGCCGCGCGCGCCTTGCAGTTGCACGGCGAGATCTGCCGCCTTGTGCAGCGTGTCCGCCACCTGCACCTTGGCCATGGACACTTCCTTGCGCGCACGTCCGCCCTGATCGAGCATCCACGCGGCGTGCATCGTCAGCAGTCGCCCGATCTGAATCTGCTGCGCGACCTCGCCGAGCTTGATCTGCACACTTTCGCGATCGGCGAGACGAATGCCGAAGCCGGTGCGCTCCGCAACATAGGCCTGCGCGATCTCGACGCAGCGCTTGGAGAAACCGAGCCAGCGCATGCAATGCGTCAGCCGCGCCGGACCGAGACGGATCTGCGTCAGCTTCAGCCCATCGCCCTCGCCCATCAGCACGTTCTCGGCCGGGATTTCGAGACCGTCGAATTCCAACTCGCAATGGCCGCCGTGCTCCTCCGGCCCCATGATCGGAATCCGCCGCACGATGCGCCAGCCCGGCTGATCCTTGTGAAACAGGAACGCCGTAAGGCCGCGCCGCGCATCGTCCGATGTCCGCGCGATCAAAATGAAATGCGCCGCGCCGTCGGCGCCGGTGATGAACCATTTGCGCCCGCTGACAATGTAGCGATCGCCTTTCCTCTCCGCACGGGTCCGGATCATGCCCGGATCGGAACCGCCGCCCGGCGCCGGCTCGGTCATCACGATGGACGAACGGACCTTGCCCTCGACGATCGGCCGCAGCCAGCGTTCCTGCTGCTCCGGCGTGCCGACACGCGCCAGCACATTCATGTTGCCGTCGTCCGGCGCCATGCAGTTGAGCGCCAACGGACCGAACACCGAGCGCGCAGCCTCTTCATAGATCGCCGCCCAGGCGACGATCGGCAGAGCCATGCCGCCGAACTTCTTCGGCGATTGCGGCGCCCACAATCCCGCGGCGCGCGCTTTCTCGCGCAGCGGCGCAAGCCGCGCGACGGGGATGTTCTCGTGTTCGGAGAAATTCGCCGGGTCGCGCTCCAGCGGCAGCACATGCTCCGCGATGAAATCGCGCGTGCGGCGGCGCAGCTCTTCGATCTCGGGCGACAGCGAAAAATCCATTCGCAGCTCCTATCCGCGCAAAGCGACCGATTGTCCGCCGTCGACCACGAGCGTCGCGCCGTTGATGTAGGCGCCCGCCTTCGACACCAGCAGCAGCAACGCACCATCCAGATCGCCGTCCTGCCCGAAACGGCCGACCGGCACTTCCTTCTTGATCGCAGCGCCGGCCGGGCTCGCAAGATAATCGCGATTGAGTTCGGTCACGAACCAGCCCGGCGCGATCGCGTTGACGCGAATGCCCTTGAACCCCAGTTCCAGCGCCAGCGCCTTGGTCAACTGGATCACGCCGGCCTTCGCCGTGGCATAAGCCGCGACGCCCTTGTTGACGCCAAGGCCGAGCACCGACGCAGTGTTGACGATGGCGCCATCGCGTCCGGCAGCAAGCAGACGCCGCGCGCATTCCTGCGACCAGTAGAACACCGCATCAAGATCAGTCGCGAGCACGCGTCGCCATTCCTCGGCGCTCAGGTCCACGGCCTTGCCCGAATGCACCACGCCCGCGTTGTTCAGCAAGATCTCGACCGTGCCCAGTTGTTTCTCGACCGTGTCGAAGGCGCGCACCATCGCCGCACGGTCGGTGACGTCGGCCTCTACCGCGATGGCCTTGCCGCCATTGCGCGCGATGGCATCGACCTGCGCTGCGAGCCGGTCGGCGCGGCGCGCCACCAGCGCGACCGCAGCGCCGTTCGCCGCCAGTACCTGCGCCATATGCGCGCCGAGGCCGCTCGACGCGCCGGTGATAAGCGCGACGCGGCCGTTGAGGTCGAACAAGTCCGACGCTTTCATGGCTCCATCCTCACCGCCCATAAAGCGCCTGCGGCAGCGCCGTCGCAAGTCCCGGCCAGGCCCACAGCGCCGCCAGCGCGACGAGTTGGATCGCCACGAACGGGATGATGCCGACATAGATATGCCGCGTGGTGATCTGTGGCGGCGCGACGCCGCGCAGGAAGAACAAGGTCGCGCCGAGCGGCGGATGCATATACGAGGTCTGCAGGTTCATGGCGATCAGCACGCCGAGCCAGACCGGATCGACACCCGGCATCTTCAACAGGGCCGGCGCGACCAGCGGCACCACCACGAAGATGATCTCGAACGCGTCCATGACAAAGCCGAGCAGGAAGATGCCGAGCATGACGATGAGCACGGCGGAGACCACGCCGCCCGGCAGATCGCCGAGCGCGCGGTTGACCAGATCGTCGCCGCCGAGCGCGCGGAATACGAGGCTGAACAACGTCGCGCCGATCAGAATGAGAAAAATCATGCTGGTGATCTGCGTGGTGCGCCGTGCCACCGGGCCGATCAACCCGCGCACACCGCTGCGCGCCGCCGCGAGCAGCACCGAGCCGACCGCACCGATTGCCGCCGCTTCGGTCGGCGTGGCGATGCCGGCGAGGATCGAGCCGAGCACCGCGACAATCAGAACGAGCGGCGCCACCATCGCCCGCAGGATCCGCCCGAACAGCGCAAGGCCATGCGGCGCGCCCGGCTCCGGCGGCATCGCCGGCGACCAGGCCGGCTTGATGATGGCGATCGCCACCAGAAACAGGATGTAGAGCAGCACCAGCGAAAATGCCGGAATGATCGCGCCGGCGAACAGGTCGCTGACCGTCACCGAACGCGGTGCCAGCACGCCAGACGACAATTGCGCCGACTGATAGGCGATGGAGAGTTGATCGCCGAGCAGCACCAGCACTGTCGCCGGCGGGAAAATCTGCGCCAGGGTCGCCGTCGCCGCGACCGTGCCGGCGGCAAGCCGCGGATCGTAGCCGAAGCGCAGCATCGCCGGCAGCACGATCAGGCCCATGGTCACCGTCGTCGCGCCGACCACACCCTTCGCCGCCGCGAGCAGCGCGCCGACGACCACCACGGAAAAACCGAGACCGCCGCGCAGCGGCCCGAACAGCCGCCCCATGCTTTCCAGAAGGTCTTCCGCGACGCGCGAGCGCTCGAGCATCACGCCCATGAAGATGAACAGCGGGATCGCCAGCAGCACCTCGTTGGTCATCACGCCGAAGATGCGCTGCGGTAGCGCGCCGAGAATGCCGAGCGTCATCGCGCCCGTAAGATCGCCGATCAGGGCAAACGCCAGCGACACGCCGGCGAGCGTCAGCGCCACCGGATAGCCGACCATCAAAACGACGACGACGGCGACGACCATGCCGATCGCCAGCATATCGGCGAGCGGCATCAGCGCGCTCCCTCGCGCAGCGCGTGCACCGCGCGGATGAGCTGCGACACGCCCTGCAGCGCGAGCAGCGCCGCAAACAGCGGGATCAGCGATTTCAGAATGAACACCGCAGGCAGGCCACTGGTCTCATGCGAGCGCTCGAGGATCGCCCACGACCGCGCCGCATAGGGCCACGACAGCCAGATCAGCCACAGCGCAAACGGCAGCAGCAGAAGCAGCGCGCCGAGCGCATCGATCATCGCCTTTCGCCACGGCGACGCATCGGCATAAAAGATGTCGACGCGCACATGGCCGTTGTCACGCAAGGTCCACGCGGCAGCCAGCAGGAATATCGCCGCATGGGCGTAGATCACCGATTCCGCGAGCCACACCGAACCGATGCCGAACACATAGCGCAGCACCACCAGCGTAAAGACGGCAGCAACGACGAACGGCGCGAGCCATGCAACGGCCTGACCGATGCCGCCGGAGATGCGGTCGATGCCGTCGGCAATCCTGAGCGACAATGTGGGGGATCGAGTCATCATGGCGGCCGGCGGTATCATGGCACAATCGCGCCGACGATGCGCGCCGGGCAGCCATGCTTGTTGATTTTGTCGCGTTTTCTTCGCGCGACCGTGCCGCTTCGCGTGAAAACGCCGCTCACACCATCGGCAGCTTTTCGCTCGCCAGATAGCCGAGCAGCAACAGCACACCGAAGGCGAGCACCAGCACCGCGGCCGCCGTTTCCAGCGCACGCAGCAGGATCATGCCGATGCCGGGCTTCGCTTTGGCAAGGCGCGACGCAAGGCCGCGGCCGCCGACAGCGAGCAGCGCGATCGCCGTCACCGTGATCGCGGTGCCGAGCCCCATCACCAGTGTCGCCGCCATGCCGATCAGGAAAATCCCCTGCGCCAGCGCGAACACCAGAACGATGATCGCGCCGGAGCACGGCCGCAGCCCGACCGCGACAATCGCCGCCAGCCCGCGCCGCCAGCCGCCCGGCCCCGCGAGTTGCCGCGGCTCCGGTCCATGCGCGTGGCCCCAGGCCGAAGCATGATCGTGATCGCAGGCGTCGCCGTGATGATGATCATGATCGTGATGATGGTGCGCGTGATGATGGCCGTGATGATGACCGTGATCGTGGTGCGCGTAGGCATCTCGCGATGCGCGCAACGCGCGCCACAACGCTCCGCCTTTCACCCACAACAGCCGCGCGCCGATCAACGCGATCAGCGCGTAGCTGACCACCTCGATCCAGCGCACCGTCTCGCCCATCGCGCTGCTGGTCATGCCGAGCAGAACCGCAGCGATGCCGACGATGGCGACTGCCACAACCGCCTGCAGCAGCGCCGACGCGAACGACAGCACCACGCCGCGTCGCCAGGTCTCGTCATTGGCGACCAGATAGGACGAGATCACCGCCTTGCCATGCCCCGGCCCGGCGGCGTGAAACACGCCGTAAGCGAATGACAGCCCCATCAGCGCCCAGGCAGCGCTGCCATCGAGTTTCGCTGCGCGGATCGCGCCGGCAAGCGAGCGGTAGAACGCCGCCTGCTGGGTGATGATCCATTGCGCGAACCCGCTTTCGGCAGCGGGCGTACGCGGCATGCCGAACGGCTGCGCAAACGCGTCCACCGCCACGAGCATCACCGCCAGCGCCGCCACGCCCGCGAGCGCACGCCGCACCGTCACGGGCACGTCACCATGATGCGATTGGCGAAACTGTCATCGAGCTTGTCGTCGACGTTCGGCATGGTGGCGTCGAGTTCGCTCAGCCGCTTGCTCTGCTCGGCGCTCATCTCCTGCGGCGCGCGCGTCGTCACCGCACAACCCTGCGGCGCGGCGGCGAGCGAGGCCGAATCCTTCGGCGCCAGTTCGAAGGCGACGAAGAATGTCTCGTCGTAGACTTCGATCTCGAGCTGTTTCGCCTTCACCGGCTGTTTTGCCGGCAGCACGAAATTCAATGTCAGCGCCGCGTCCTTGTAGTCGAGCCAATAGTCTTTCGGCTCCTCGAACACGAACGCTTTGCCGTCGGCCTTGGCATAGGTGAAGAAGCCGTATTCGCGCAGCGATGTGACATTGACCTTGGCGAGCGAGGCCAGTTCCTCGCGGGTGAACTGTCCCTTGGTCTGCTGCGGCAAACCCTGGGTCGCGAATGCCGAAAACATGTCGTCGAAGGTCCAGGCGTGGCGCACGCCGGTCACGGTGCCGTCCGGCGCATACAGGATCTGGCTGCGGATCGTCACCCAGACATGCGGATGCGCCAGCGCGTCCGTCGCCGGCACGGCACA
>JBQCFU010000257.1:0-2761 GCA_051958775.1 Pseudolabrys sp. | reverse complement strand
GGCAGCGCCCGATGGCTTCACCATTCTGCCGAAGCCGTATCAGCTCGACAACCTGCACCAGACGCTGATGTCGGCCTTGCGTCAGCGCCGTGCAGCGGCGCGCGCCACGGCCGAGGCGGCAGCGCAGGCGGCTGCCCGCTCTGCTGCCCGCCCGAACACCACGCAGCCGGTGGAATGACAATCGTGATGACGAACAAGTCCGACATGCGGATCTCTTTGCGAACGGTCGTACTGATGCTCTCGCTTCTGCCAGCGCTTCCGGTCGCGGCGCAGGACATCCGCGGTCTGGAAATCTGCACCGCCGAGAAGCAGATGGAGCGGCGCACCAGCTGCCTGCAGAGCAATGTGCAGTTCCTGCAGCAGGCGCTCACTCGGGTGACGCGCGAGTCGCAGGAGAAGCTCGCCGCGGCCGGCCGCGAGATCGCGGCGCATCAGTCCGACATCGCGACCCTGAAGGCCGACATCGCTGCGCTGCGCGCCGAGCTTGCAGCGCTGAAGAAAGCGCCGCCGGCCAACGGGAAGAAATAGGGAGCTGCCGGCGCTTGCGCGCCGACGTGCTCAGTTGTCCCGCTTGCGCAATTCGCCCGCGGCCCGGACCAGGATTTCCGTGATCTTCGCTTCCGCATCCGGATCGTTGCCGAGCCGTTCGGCGGCGGCGTCGCGCAGGTTATGCAAGGCGGCACGGACCATGTGCGGCACGCGCGGACGGTCGTCGTCGCCTTCCTCGTTTCGCATCCGCTCGCGGATCCGCCGCGCCTTTTCACCGATCATCGTCAGCCGTTGCAGGCCGGCATCGACCAGCGCGCGGTTCTCCGCGAGATAGGCGTTGCCCTCGATGGTGACGGTGTAGAGCTTCTTGGCGCCGTCCGGCTGTGAGGTGACGTATCCGGCCTCTTCGAGAAACGTGAGTGTCGGATAGACGATGCCGGGGCTCGGGCTGTACCAGTCGGCGGTTTTCTCCTCGATCACCTTGATCAGGTCGTAACCGTGACGCGGCTGTTCGGCGATCAGCGCGAGCACGATCAGCCGCAGGTCGCCCTGGGCCATCAGCCGTCCCGCGTGCATCATTTCGTCGGAGCCGTCGCCGCCGGGGCCACCGGGACCGCGCCGCCCATGGCGGCCGAAGCCGCCGTGACGACCGTGCCGGGCCATCTCGTGGCGGATCATCTTGTGCATGCGATGCCGGCCGCCATGGCCGCAATCGCGCTCAGGGAGTTCGTAACGCATTGGATTTCCTCATCCTTTAACAAAATGGTCTAAAGATATATCTTTAGATGCATCGTTAGATAGTGGGATTTCAGACATAACGCAAGATATATCTTTCGTAATGTCACGAGAAGGCTGGTGGACAAGGAAACAGCACCCATGAAGCACCCAAGGACGTCCAGGCGCGGCGATCGTCTTCAATAATGCGGGGGCGGGGGTTCGCTGCCGGGCGGTGCTGCGACCTGGGCGGCGGTCTGGCGCACCGTTTCGGCGAGCCGCGCCACCTCGCGGGTCAACCCGTCGATCTGCGCCCACTGTGCGGCGACCACGCCGTTGAGCTCTTCCAGGGCGCGCTCCTGATGCGCCACCTGCATCTCCAGCGCTTCGATCCGCTCGCGCAGCGCGTCTTCGTTGCTCATGCGGAAGCCGCTTTCGCGAGATCGCGCGCCATATCGCGCAGCTTGAACTTCTGGATCTTGCCGGTCGATGTCTTCGGGATCGTGTCGAACACGATGGTGCGCGGACATTTGTAGGAGGCGAGGTTCTGCCGGCACCATTGCATCAGCTCGTCGGTGGTGGCCTCTGCGCCCGGTTTGAGCTCGACGAAGGCGCACGGCGTTTCGCCCCATTTCTCGTCGGGCTTCGCCACCACCGCGGCGGCGGCGACGGCCGGGTGCTTGTACAGCGCATCCTCCACCTCGATCGACGAGATGTTCTCGCCGCCGGAGATAATGATGTCCTTCGAGCGGTCCTTGAGCTGGATATAGCCGTCGGGATGCATCACGCCGAGATCGCCGGTGTGAAACCAGCCGCCGGCGAACGCCTTCTCGCTCGCGCTCGGATTTTTCAAATAGCCTTTCATGACGACGTTGCCGCGCATCATCACTTCGCCCATGGCCGTGCCGTCGCGCGGCACCGGCTGCATGGTGTCGGGATCGAGCACGTCGAGCGCTTCCAGCACCGGATAGCGTACGCCCTGGCGCGATTTCAGCGCCGCCTGCTCGGCGCTCGAAAGCTTGTCCCAGTCGTCGTGCCAGTCATTGACCACGGCCGGGCCGTAGCATTCGGTGAGGCCATAGACATGCGTGACGTTGAAGCCCGCGCTCTTCATCGCGGCGAGCACGGCTTCCGGCGGCGGGGCGGCCGCGGTGGCGAAGTTCACCACATGCGGCAGCGGCTTCTTTTCATTGTCGGGCGCGTTGAGCAGCGTCGACATGACGATCGGCGCGCCGCAGAGATGAGTCACCTCGTGATCCGCGAGTGCATCGTACATCGGCTTCGCGCGAACGGCGCGCAGGCACACATGCGTGCCGGCCACGATCGACAGGGACCAGGGAAAGCACCAGCCGTTGCAGTGGAACATGGGCAGCGTCCACAGATAGACCGGAGGCTTGCGCATGGCGCAGGTGACGACGTTGCCGACGGCGAGCAGGTGCGCGCCGCGATGATGGTAGACGACGCCCTTCGGATCGCCGGTCGTGCCCGACGTGTAGTTGAGGGTGATCGCGTTCCACTCGTCGTCCGGCAGGCTCCAGGCGAAGTCCGGGTCGCCCTC
>JBQCFU010000256.1:0-4324 GCA_051958775.1 Pseudolabrys sp. | reverse complement strand
AGGCGATGCCCGAGAAGGCGCTCGCCGGCAGCGGTCCGCATCACCTCGTCGTGTTCTCGGGGCCTGATCCGCGCAACGACAGCTATTTCGTCAACTACGAAACCATCGCCGGCGGCATGGGTGCGCGGCCGAGCCGGCCGGGCATCGATGCGGTGCGCGTCCATGCGTCGGGTGCCGCCAATCTTCCGATCGAGGCGCTCGAACACTCCTATCCGGTCCGGCTTGAGCGTTACGCTCTGCGCGATGGCTCCGGTGGCGTCGGCGAGAAGCGCGGCGGCCATGGCGTGATCCGCGAATATCGTGCGATGGCGGATGGCATGCGCGTCAGCCTTTCGGCAGAACGGCAGCATGTGCCGGCGCTGGGTGCTGGTGGCGGTGGCGCGGGCGCGGTCGGCGAGTTCATCCTCAATCCCGGCAAGCCGAACGAAACGCGCCTCGGCTCCGCGATGGCCGATGTCGAGCTTCCGCGCGATTCAGTCATCAGCATCCGGACGCCCGGCGGCGGCGCATATGGCAAAGCAGTCTGACATGACGGATATCGCCCATCAGGCGCAGTTTGCGGCCTTTCGCCGGTTGTTCCCGGCTGCGCAGGATCAGGTCTATTGCGACGTGGCGGCGCGTGGACCGATCTCCACCACGGTGCGTGACGCTGTGGCGGCGCACCTCGATGTGCGGATGTCCGGGCGGGTCGACAAACAGGCGTATTTCGATCTGATCGAAACGACGCGCGACCGTTTCGCGGGGCTGATCAACGCGCATCCGGACGAAATCTCGTTCACGAAGAATGTGTCGGACGGTATCAATATCGTTGCCTATGCGTTGCCGTGGCAGGCGGGCGAGAATGTCGTCATCTGTCAGAGCCTTGAACACCCCGCCAACATTTTCGTCTGGCAGTCTTTGGCGCAGACGCATGGCATCGTGGTTCGCGAGGTTGCGCCGGTCGACAATGCCATTTCCGTCGACGCAGTTCTCAACGCGATCGACGACAGAACCCGCGTGGTGACTGTCTCAAGTGTGTCGTTCTCGCCGGGGCTGCGCGTTCCCATGGCGCGTCTCGGCCGCGCCTGCCGCGAGCGCGGCATCTTCTTCCTCGTCGACGGTGCGCAATCGATCGGCATCGCGAGGATGGATGTTGCTGCCGAAATGATCGACGGCCTTGCAGTCTCGACGCAGAAGGGACTGCTGGGCCTTTACGGCATGGGCTTTCTGTTCGTTCGGCGCGAGCTCGCCGAGGCGATGCGTCCGGCATATCTGTCGCGGATGGGCGTCGACCTCGGCACGGCGCATGAGGCGAGTTCGGGAAATGAGAGTTCATTCCGGTTCGCTACGGCCGCGCGCCGTTTCGACGTCGGAAAGTTCAATTAAGTTGGTGCGGTCGCCGTCAACCAGGCGATGAAAGAGCTGCAGGCATTCGATGCCGTCGCGCTCGAGACTTATGTTTGCGGATTGGCGCGTCAGCTTGCGAGCAAGCTCGAAGCAGTGGGTGCTCCGCTGATCGCGAAAAGCAATGATCCGCGGATGGCGCATATCGTGGCGATCGGCCACGGCATTGGCGCGACGCACGACAGTGTGGACGACACCTCGCTGCTCGCGCTGCACGATCAGTTTGAAGCCGGCAGGATCTGTCACACCATCCGTCGCGGCGTGTTGCGACTGTCGCTCCACGCCTACAACGACCTGACGGATATTGATCGGATCGCGGACATCGCCGGCCGCTGGGTGAAAAAGACGGCCCCGACCATTCGCGCGGCGGGCTGACCGATGCGGCGGCGGTTCGCCGCAGCCGTTTTGACGTGCCGACGAAGGTAATTAGGTCTTTATTTTCAAATAGATAAGTTGTGTCAAATGCGTCTGTATTCATTTGCATACGATATCGTTGTATGCATTTGTATGGGGAGTTTGATCATTGGCCGATCTGTGAAAGGATGTTTGGATACTGGATACGGGAAAGTGGCACGTTTCCCGCATATCGAGCGCACGTAGGTGAAACCGGCCCGTACAGAGGCCACAGAGTGTGAAGGAGGGGGAAGCATGTACTTAAGAAAGACACTGATGTTCTCCGTAATGGCAGGCGCCGTCGCAGCGGCGCTTGGCTGGACCATGGCGCCGACAACGGCGTCGGCGGAAACCAGCGAATTGCGGATCGCCAAGCAGTACGGACTTGGTTTCCTTCCGCTGATGGTGATGGAGTCGCAAGACTTCCTGGACAAGCGGACCAAGGAAGCGGGTCTCAACGTGAAGCCGCAATGGCTGACCTTCGGCGGCCCTGCGGCGATGAACGATGCGCTGCTGTCGCGCAACGTCGACATCGTTTCGAACGGCCCGCCGTCATTCCTGGTGATGTGGAATCGCACGCTGAAGACACCGTCGTCGGTTCGTGCGGTGGCGCCTTTGTCGCTGCTGCCGATGTGGCTGATGACCCGGAAGGCCGACATCAAGTCGCTCGACCAGTTCACGTCGCAGGATCGCATCGCGGTGACCGCGGTGAAGACGTCGATCCCCTCGATCATCATGCAGATGTGGGCGGCGAAGAAGTGGGGCCAGAAGGACTATCAACGCCTCGATCCGCTGACCACGTCGCTGCCGCATCCTGACGCGATGGCGGCACTGCTCTCGAACACCGAGATCACGGCGCACTTCGCATCGCCGCCGTATCAGTACGTCGAGTTGAAGCGTGGTCTGCACCGCGTTGCGACCTCGTATGAGCTGATGGGCGCTCCGGCGACCTTCTCGGTCACCTACGCGACCGAGGCGTTTGCCAAGGAAAATCCGAAGACGCTGACGGCCTTCTACAAGGCGATGGAAGACTCCCAGAAGTTCATCAAGGAGCATCCGGAAGCCGCGGCCGACATCTATCTGAAGTCGTCAAAGGAGGGCGTGTCGAAGGCCGAGGTTCTGGAGATCCTGAAGGACAAGGACGTGCAGTTCACCATGCGTCCCCGGAGCTTCGTGGCTTACGCCTACTTCATGAAGGAAGTGGGCACGCTCAAGTCGACTCCCGCGAGCTGGAAGGATCTTTTCTTTGAGAACGCTCATGGCGAATCCGGGGATTAATGTGACTGGCGGCAGCGGCGGTGCGAAAGCACCGTCGCCCATCCTGGATGTGCGCGGCGCAACGCTTCAGTACAAGACGCCCAAACATCTCGTCACGGCGACATACAAGGTCGATTTCGACGTCTATCAGTCGGATCGCTTCGTCCTGCTCGGGCCGTCCGGTTGCGGCAAGTCGACGTTGCTGAAAGCGGTCGGCGGCTTCATGCAACCGGTCGAAGGAACGATCCGGGTGCGCGATCGCGTCGTCAAGGCGCCGGGCCCCGATCGCATGATGGTGTTCCAGGAATTCGAGCAATTGATGCCCTGGAAGACGATCCTGCAGAACGTCATGTTCCCAATGCAGGTGACGAAGCGGTTTGACCGCAGCCAGATCCGCGATCGGGCGCTTGCGGTGCTCGACAAGGTCAAGCTGTCGAAGTTCGTCGATGTCTATCCGCATATGCTGTCGGGTGGCATGAAGATGCGCGTCGCCATTGCCCGTGCGATGGCGATGGAGCCGGATATCCTTCTGATGGACGAGCCGTTCGCAGCGCTGGACGCGCTGACACGGCGCAAGATGCAGGAGGAGCTTCTCAGCCTGTGGGATCAGACGCGCTTCACGGTGCTGTTCGTGACCCACTCGATCGAAGAAGCGATCATCGTCGGCTCACGCATTCTCGTCCTCTCGCCGCACCCCGGTCGGGTTCGGGCAGAGCTGAATGCCGAGCGGTTCACCCACGAAAACGTCGACATGCCGGAATTCGGCCTGCTGACGAAACGCATTCACGGCCTGCTGTTCGAAGAGTCCGAACCGGTGCCGGAACCTGAAACGGAGGCCGTGGCATGAATGCGCTCGCAGGTGACGTGACGGGGGCTCCGGTCGAGCGCAAGGAATTCGAGGTTGTGCCGATCGATGCAACCGGGATCGGTTCGATCGAGAAGCCATTGTCGCTGGCCGAACGGCTCTCCGACAATGATCTCCTCCGCAAGGCCGCGATCCTGGTCGTGCTTGCGGTCGTCTGGGAAGCGTATGCGCGCTTCCTCGGCAACCCGCTGCTGTTTCCGACCTTCACGGAAACGATCGAGACCTTCTGGCGCGAACTGCCGTCGGGTGTTCTGCTCGACCGGACCGGCGTGTCGATGCAGGTGCTGCTGATCGGTTATGGCCTCGGTCTGGTGCTGTCGGCGGTGTTTACCACCCTCGCAGTCTCGACGCGGATCGGAACCGATCTGCTGACCACGCTGACCGCGATGTTCAACCCGCTGCCGGCGATCGCGTTGCTGCCGCTCG
>JBQCFU010000255.1:0-4297 GCA_051958775.1 Pseudolabrys sp. | reverse complement strand
AATGCTCCGGGTCCTGACCGCGCTCGACCGTGACCTTGCGGATGATATCGGACATCTGCGCGTCGACGATCTCGATCATCGCCGCCGCGGCGTCCTCCACCGTCATGCCGAGCGGATCGGCAACCCGGGTCTTGATCGCCTGCCGCGCCTTCTCCGGATAAAGCCGCATGCGACCGCCGAGGAAGAAGTCGGGATTGAGCCGGCCGAGCACAAGGTTCGCGTCGGTCACGGTCGGCTCGCTGCCGCCGTTCTCGTAGCAGGCCGGCCCCGGTCGCGCGCCCGCGCTCTGCGGGCCGACGCGCAGCACGCCGGTTTCCGGCTCGACCCAGCCGATGCTGCCGCCGCCGGCACCTATGGACGTCACGTCGATAACCGGCAATGCGAGCGGATATTTGTCGATGATCGGGCCGTCGGAATAACCTGGCTTGCCGTCGATCAGAATGCCGACATCGAAGCTGGTGCCGCCCACATCGGCAGTGAGGATTTTATCGATGCCCAGCTTGTCGCCGAGCGACTGCGCGCCAAGCGCGCCACCGGCGGGACCGGACACCAGCAGCGCGGCACCACGGCTGCTCGCCTCCTCGACCGAACTCAAGCCGCCGGAGGAGTGCATCACCGCCACCGGGCCTTTCAGTCCGGAGTCGACCAGCTTCTGCCGCATCAGGTTGAGATAGCGTGCTACCGCCGGTGTGAGATAAGCGTTCATCACCGTGGTCGCGGTGCGCTCGTATTCGCGGATCAGCGGTGCCAGTTCATGCGACGCCGACACGATCATGCCGGGGATTTCCCGTTCGATCCATTCCTTGACGGCCTTCTCGTGCGCCGTGTTGAGGAACGACCAGAGGAAGCTGATCGCCACCGACTGCACGCCCTCGTCCCTGAGCTTCTGCAGGATCGGTTTGGCGCGCTCCAGATCGAGCGGCACGACCACGCGGCCGCCGCGATCGACGCGCTCGTCGACACCATGGATGCGCGGACGCGGCACCAGCGGATTGGCCTTGCTCAGCCGGGCAACGTTGATGATCTCGGTTTCGGTCAGGCCCGCGACCTTCTGCGCGGTGCGGCCGATCAGCATCACGTCTTCGTGGCCCTTGGTGGTGACCAGCGCGGTCTTGGCGCCCGTGCGGGTGATCAGCACATTGGTCGCGACCGTGGTGCCGTGCGCGAACAGGATGGTTTCGCCGAGCACGTCCTCGAGCGGGCGGCCGATGCGCTTCGCCACCTCGGTGACGGAATCAAGCACGCCCTGATCGAAGTTCGGGGGCGTCGACGGCGCCTTGGCCCGCGTCACCGTCCCGTTGCCGTCGAATGCAACACAGTCTGCGAAGGTGCCACCGCTGTCGACCGCGATAATGTAGCTCATCGACGACCTTTCCTACCCTTGCCGTATCAGCCTGTCACTCGTCTGCCGCTTACGCCTGTTTGCCCAGCCAGTCGGCGGACACACAGGAGTCATCCAGCACCGGATCGTCAGGACGCGCGATTTCCACCTCCAGCCGCGTCATGCAGGACGGGCAGTAGAACTCGCGCAGCTCGAAGCGTGCGCCGTTGATCTCGTGCGGATTGACCTCGGGGCCGATGGTCTGCACCGGCATTCTCGCCATCGCCGCATACATCTTCGGCGACTTGTCGGCCGGACCGAGCACACAGCCGCAGCGGCAGCGCAGATGCAGCTTGCCGGAGGCGCGTTCGGCATAGACCGTCTCCGACACGCGCACCGCATCGACAGCCGCCGGCTTCCACGGCTTGACGTTGGCCGGCTCCTTCGCACCGGACGCCCGGCGGCGCTCGGCACGGATAGTGTCGCGCGCGCGGGTCGTCTCGGCCTGATCGGCCGCGCCCTTGTCGTCGAGGATCACACCATAGGAGCGGCGCGCCCATTCGCGCGAGACGAGACCGTTGGTGACGTCGTCGGCGACGCGATGCGGATCACGGTCGATCGGATCGCCGTAACCGCCACCGCCTTGCGAAGCCGTCCGATAGACGTCGCTGCGCGTCATCGAGGTGGCCTTGTAGCCGGGATAGACTTCAAGATCGCCGTTCAGTTCCTCGATCTCGCCCGGCATTTCGCCGGACGCGAAACGCTTGAGCACGTCGCTGTCGCGCATGATGGCGAACTGGTTGGTGCAGGACGGATGGCCGCCGAACATGCCGGGCGATTCCGGCTGCTCGACGCCGAAGGTGTGCAGCACCTTGGTCGGAATCTCATCGACGCCGTTGGGCACATACATCATGCTGACGCCGGCGCCGCCGCGGAACATGCCCGCGCCGCCGGAATCCCGCGTCTGGCGACGATAGAGATACATGATCGGGTAGCGGAATTCGTAGCTCTCGACATTGGCGATGGTGGCGCGCACCGAGCTGGTGTGGCCGCCGGTGTCGATGCCGTCGGCACAGCACAGCGCGCCGGTGCCGCCCGCCATGCCGTCGAGCAGCGGTCCGCCGAACGGCTCGCCCGCCTCGTCGCGGCCGAACAATTCCTCCAGCGCCTTGACGCCCTGCCAGCCGGCCATGGCGCGATCACGATGCCCCGCCGACGCACCGAGCATTTTCGCAATGGTGATCGAGGCGAGGTTGCGCGCTTCCCAGATCGCGGTGGTGGTCGACTTCGACACGCCGGCCGGCCAGGCGGCGTCGAACACGCTGCCCTTGCGCGATTTCACTTCGATGACGCGGCGAACACCTGCCGGCGACCACGGAATATCCCAGCACAGATAGACCATGATCGAGGCGAGCACCGCACCGATCAGACCGTGGATCGTGCAGTTGATGATTGCCGGCGCCTGATCGTCGGTCTCGCTGAAGTCGAAGACGAGGTTCTCGCCCTTCTTCGTCATGGTCAGACAGCAGCGGAAGATACGGTCGCCCCACTCGATATAGCCGCGATGCTTCCACACGCCGTCCGGCAGCTCGCGCAGCCGCGCACGGATGCGTTTTTCGGTGTAGTCGATGACGTCGGCCATCGCCGCCTGCACGGTGTCGAAACCGAACTCGTTGAAGGTTTCGACCAGGCGATTACGCACCACCTGCGAGGCCGCGACCTTGGCGCGCAGATCGAGCGCGAGCAGATGCGGCAGACGCGAATTGCGCAGATAGACGCGCTCGATGTCGCGGCGGAACTTGCCGTTCTCGACCAGCTTTACCGGCGAGATCAGCGGCTGTTCGGCAAAGATGCTGTCGGCATTGATCTGCGCCTGACCGGCGGTCGAGCCGCCGACGTCGATGACGTGCAGCGATGCACCGGTCCAGCCGGCGAGCTTACCCTTCCAGTGCACGGGACCGGCGACCATGACGCAGGTCTGGTGCGCCACTGACACGTAGGGGTCGTTGGTGAGGAACGTATCGTTCACACCGATTCCGGGATTGTCGCTGTATTCGGCAATCAGCGTCTTCACGAACGGCGTCAGCGTCGTCGCCTGCGCGCAGATGAAGGTGTCGATGTAAACGAGATCGCCTTCCGTGGTCATCAGGCCGGTGTTCATGTCGAACACTTCGGTCGCCACCGGCGAGCCCGACAGGCGGCTGATGGTGCGCGCGCCCTCGTCGTTGATGTACCAGAGCCGGTGCCGCAGGATTTCGAAGGTCTTCGGATCGAGCCGCAGGCCGTAATCGGCAATCGAGGCCGGCACCGGATTTTTGACGATCTTGTTCATGATTGCTCCGCGACGGAAGGCGGTTCATCGGAAACGTGTTGCTGGGGATCGACGGCGGCATCGTCGAGCAGATGCTCGAACACGTCGCGGCGCACGCCTTCGAGATGGCGGTGCATAGCCAGTTCGGCCGCGCGCGGATCACCCTGCCGGATCGCATCATAGATCGCCGTATGCTCGGCAAAACTGCGCGGCAGGCGGCCGACGATGTCGAGCGTCGCGGCACGTTCCGGGATCAATTCCTTGCCGAGCGCACCGACCAGATCCTGCAGTGCCTTGTTACCGGTTGCGGCCAGTAGCGCGGCATGGAAGTCCACGTCGCTCTGCACGAAAGCCGGCACATCGCGCGCCTCGGCTGCGGTCTTCATGACCCGCAACGCCTCGACCAGCTTTTCCAGATCGGATGGACCGGCGCGCCGCGCCGCCAACCGCGCCGCGAAGGTTTCGCAACCGAGACGGACTTCCAGCGTTTCGAGAACGCGGCCGCGATGCCGCGCCACCCAGTCGCGCCACTCGGCGCGTACTTCTTTGTTCTCGCCAGACGAAGCGCGCAGGAAGCAGCCGCCGCCATGACGGATTTCCACCAGATTGAGCGCGGCGAGGAACTGCAGCGCCTCGCGCACGGTGCCACGGCTGAGATTGAACTT
>JBQCFU010000254.1:0-3505 GCA_051958775.1 Pseudolabrys sp. | reverse complement strand
GACGATCTCCGCCACCGCGCGCGCACGACGTTGTTCCGCTTCCGAAATGCCGTTGATTCCGCTCATCCTGCGCCCGTCCCTGCCGTCCGCCTGTCGGTGCCTAAAATAGGTATTTGCAATACCTATTTAGAACGGTAAAATCGGTTTTGTACATACCGATTTGCGGAACAGCGACGGAAGCCCGGCCATGCGTCTCACACAATTCACCGATTTCGGCCTGCGCGCGCTGATGCGGCTCGCCGCCGAAACCCATCGGTCGTTCTCGACCAACGACATCGCCGCTGAATTCGGCATTTCCCGTCACCATCTGACAAAGGTGATCCGGGACTTGGCCGATGCCGGCTTCGTGCATACCCAGCGCGGCGTCGGCGGCGGGTTCCGCCTCGCCCGCCCGCCAGAAGAAATCACGCTCGGCCAGGTGGTGCGCAGTCTCGAGGAGCGGCAGGCGCTGGTGGAATGCTTCCGTGAGGATGGCGGTTGCTGCGCGCTGACGCCGCGTTGCCGGCTGAAAGGCAAACTCGCCGAGGCGCGCGAGGCCTTCATGCGCACGCTGGACGAAACCACGTTGGCGGAATGCGCCTATCCGCCGGCCCTGCCGCCGCAACGGGCGGCCAACGGACGGAGGCTCTCGTCATGAGTGCACAGGCTCTCATCCGCGACGGCGACACGACCCACAATGATGATCCGATTCAGGATAGCCCAATCGAAGTCGACGCGACGCTGATCGCCGCCGCATTCGATCTGACGCCCGACCAGGTGATGCACGAGTTGCGGCAAGGCATCATCACCAGCCGCTCGGAGCATGGCGTCGAGACCGATGCCGGCCGGCGACGACTGACGTTCTTCCGCGGCCGCAAGCGCGTGCGGATCGTGCTCGACGCGAACGGCGCGATCCTGCAGCAGTCCTCGCTCGATCTCGGCGAGCCACCGCAGCGCTGACGATCGAGCCACGAAATATCAAAAAGAAAAGCCCGGCTTACGCCGGGCTTTTTGTTGATGAGGGATCGACGAAGCTCAGTGTCCCGAACCCGGTTCGACCTTGCCGTCGTAGATCTCCGTGTTCGGCGGCCCCTCGACGTGCAGCATCCCAACGAGGCCGCGCTCCATCCTCGCCAGCGCATGATCGACCAGCACGTAGTTGCCAGGGACATCGACCTTGAACTCGGTAATGACCGCGCCGCCCGCTGGCACCGTGACGGTCTGCACCCCGCGCAGCGGCTCGCTGAGAACACCGCCGAGATTGTAGACCTTGTCGAAGATCTCGCCGATCACGTGGAAGGATGAGGTGAAATTCGGTCCGCCGACGCCGAAAAAGAGGCGGACGGTTTCACCGACCTTCGCCTGCAGCGGGTGAAATTTCGACAGCGCCCCGACAGAGCCGTTGAACACGAAGTATTCCGGCCGTTCGTTCAGCATCTTCTCGACGTTGAACTCCTGGCTGCCGTGCTGACCGAATGCGCCCTCGGTGTAGATTTCACCCTGCATCACGTAGAACTCGCGATCCACGTGCGGCAGGCCCTCCTCCGGTTCGACGAGGATCATGCCGTACATGCCGTTGGCGATATGATGTGCGACCATCGGCGTGGCGCAGTGATAGACATAGAGCCCCGGCACCAGCGCCTTGAACTTGAAGCTCTTCTCCTCGCCGGGGTTGACCTGCGTCGACACCGCACCGCCACCGGGACCGGTGGCCGCATGGAAGTCGACGGAGTGGATCATCGCGCTGCCATCGGCGTTCTTGACGTGCACGTCGACAGTGTCGCCGACCCGCACGCGCAGCATCGGGCCCGGCACCTTGCCGTTGAAGGTCCAGTAGCCGAACGTCGTGCCTTCGGCGAGGCGACCTTCGAGTTCGACCGTCACGAGATCGACCCGCACGGTTTGCGGCCCGCGCTTGCCGATCGGGGCCGGCACGTCGGTGGAGAGTTGCGAGATGTCGGCCTCGACCACCGTCTGCGGCGGCGGAGTCGGTGTCACCAGGAACTGGCCCTCCATACCGGCAAGACGATGACCCGGCAGACTGCAGAAGTACGCGTAGTCGCCGGCGGAACCGGCGACGAACGCGATGTTGGTGCTCGAACCACGACCGACGATATGCGGCGAAGAACCGCCCGGCCCCTGCCTGTCGAACACGATGTCATGCTCGGCGCCTTCGCCGTTGACGAGTGTGATCTGTACGACCTGCCCCTGCGCCGCAGAGAGCACCGGATTGATCTGTCCGTCGATGGTGCCGCCAACGCCGATGAACACCATACGGCCTTCGGCGATGCCGGAACGGAGCGTGTAGCGGACGCCCGGGAGATAACTCGGCGGCGGTGACGTCGGGCTTGCGGCGGCCTGACCTTGCGGCGCGGGCGCAGCAGCCGGCGGAGCCGCTGGAGCCTGCGCGGTCTGCGGCTGCGCGGGACGCGGCGGCGCTGCTGCGACGGGTGCCGCAGTCGCCGCGGCGGACATCGATGCGATATACGCAATGACGGAATTGCGCTCGTTGTCGGTCTTCAATCCGGGGAACGGCATCTTGTTGCCCGGAATCTTTTTCTGCGGATCCGTCAGATAAGCGTCGAGCGTAGGAATGTCCCACGTCAGATTGCTGTTCTTCACCGCGGAGGAATAATTGTAGTTGGCGATATGACCTGCCTTGGCGCCGATGACGCCGGCGAGCGTCGGTCCGATGCCGTTCTTTCCCGGCTCGAGCGAGTGGCATGCCTGGCACTTGCGGAACACCAGACGGCCCGCACTCACGAGCTGCGGGTCCTGTGCAGCACCTGCGGATGCAGCAGCCGGAGCAGAGGGCGACGCAGATGCGGGAGCCGGTTTCGCAGCCGGCGCGGCAGATGGCGCAGCTTGTGCATGCTGATGCTGCATCGGAGCTGGTGCGGCAGCGGGAACTGACGGTGCGGGAGTTGCAGGCTTTGCCGGCGCTGCTGCTGTGGTCGCAGCAGGAGGCGCTGCCGCGTTCTGTGCCGGGGCTGCTGCTGCGGATTGCTGCGGCTTTTGCTGAGTTTGAGCTGGCTGTGCGGGTGGCTGCGATGCCGGCTGCGAACTATCCGCGACGGCCGGCGTTTGCGCTTTCTGATCGCTGGCGCCGCTGCTTCCGCTCATGAGCGATGCCGTCGACAGACCGATCACGATGACCGCAAGGCCGACGATCAGGATCATCCATTCGCGTAGCTGTTTCAGCATGGTGCCACCCCGGTTGTGTTGCGACCTCGCAGGCCCTTCTGCGCTTCGATGCTGCGGCCCAGGCACGGTATGACGCACCAGCCTTGCGCTGGCCTTGACCAAGCTCAAGGGTCTCGTCCGCTCCGGCGGAGGATGTCGTTAAAGCTTTCTCACCGCGCGGGCCTCGGATCGGCCGCGGTCGCATCAGTCGCGGGGTAAACGATAGTTTCAGGCCCCTCGACGAGTGCTCCCGCCGTCAGGCGCGCGGGCTCAAGACGGACTTTTCCATCGCGACCTTGCCCCATGATGTGGAACACGGTTTCGCCGCTGGCGATGAGATAAT
>JBQCFU010000253.1:0-3610 GCA_051958775.1 Pseudolabrys sp. | reverse complement strand
CGGGGCCCCGCCGCACGGGAAACGGGATTTTGGGACCATGGAAGAGTTTCACCGCATCCGCCGCCTGCCGCCCTACGTGTTCGAAACGGTCAATCGCGCCAAGGCCAAGGCGCGCAATGCCGGCGCCGACATCATCGATCTCGGCATGGGTAATCCGGACCTGCCGACGCCGCCGCACGTCATCGAGAAGATGAAAGAGACGCTCGGCAAGCCGCGCACAGACCGCTACTCGTCGTCGCGCGGCATTCCCGGCCTGCGTCGTGCCCAGGCGAACTATTACGAGCGCCGTTTCGGCGTGAAGCTCAATCCGGAAACGCAGATCGTCGCCACGCTCGGCTCGAAAGAGGGCTTCGCCAACGTGGCGCAGGCGATTACCGCGCCGGGCGATGTCGTGCTCGTGCCCAATCCGAGCTATCCGATCCACGCCTTCGGCTTCCTGATGGCGGGCGGCGTGATCCGCTCCGTGCCGTCGGAGCCGGTGCCGAGCTTCTTCACCTCGCTCGAGCGCGCGATCGTGCACTCGATCCCGAAGCCGATTGCGGTGGTGGTCTGCTACCCGGCGAACCCGACCGCCTATGTGGCCGATCTCGATTTCTACAAGGACCTCGTCGCCTTCGCGAAGAAGCACGAGATCCTGATCCTGTCCGATCTCGCGTATGCGGAAGTCTATCTCGACAACAATCCGCCGCCGTCGGTTCTGCAGGTGCCGGGCGCGATGGATGTGACGGTCGAGTTCACCTCGCTGTCGAAGACCTATTCGATGCCGGGCTGGCGCATGGGCTTTGCCGTCGGCAATGAGCGGGTGATCGCTGCGCTTGCGCGCGTGAAGTCGTATCTCGACTATGGTGCGTTCACGCCGATTCAGGTGGCCGCGTCGGCGGCGCTCAATGGACCCGACGACTGCATCAAGGAGATGCGCGAAATCTATCGTCGCCGTCGCGACGTGATGGTGGAGAGCTTCTCGCGCGCCGGCTGGAATGTGCCGCCGCCGCCGGCGTCGATGTTCGCCTGGTCGCCGATTCCGGAGCCGTTCCGTAGTCTCGGCAGCGTCGAGTTCTCGACGTTGCTGGTCGAGCACGCCGAAGTCGCGGTGTCGCCGGGCATTGGCTTCGGCGAATACGGCGAAGGCTATGTCCGCATCGCGCTGGTCGAAAACGAGCAGCGTATTCGTCAGGCAGCCCGCAATATCCGGCGTTTCCTTGAATCCGGGGCGGAAAAGCTGCACAACGTGGTTCCGCTCGCGACGCGCCGTTAAGGCGCGTCGTTTCTCCAAGCTCATCTCTCCAAGTTCTTCGGATCGTTTTTTCAATGGTTGCACCCCTGAAGGTCGGTGTCGCCGGGCTCGGCACAGTTGGCTCGGCTGTCGTCGCTACCGTGCGTGAACAGAAGGCAATGCTGGCTGCGCGTTGCGGCCGGCCGATCGAGATCGTTGCCGTCTGCGCGCGTTCCAAGACCAAGAAGCGCGGCGTCGATCTGCGCGGCACCCGCTGGTTCTCCGACCCGCTGAAGCTTGCGATCGATCCGTCGGTCGATCTGTTCGTCGACTTGATGGGCGGCTCGGGCGAGCCGGCGAAAAGTGCGGTGGAAGCCGCGCTTGCGTCCGGCAAATCGGTGGTCACTGCGAACAAGGCGCTGCTGGCGAAGCACGGTGTGGCGCTGGCGCGCACCGCCGAGAAGCAGAAGGTCGCGCTGAACTTCGAAGCGGCCGTCTGCGCGGCGATCCCCGCGATCAAGACCTTGCGTGAAGGGCTCGCCGGCAACCGCATCAACCGCGTCTACGGCATTCTCAACGGCACCTGCAATTACATGCTCACGCGCATGGAGCGCGAGAAGCTGTCGTTCGAGGAATGCCTGAAGGAAGCGCAGCGGCTCGGCTATGCCGAGGCCGATCCGAGCTTCGACATCGAAGGCCACGACACCGCGCAGAAACTGTCGATCCTCGCGAGCCTCGCCTTCGGCACGCAGGTCAATCAGGGCGCCGTCTCGGTCGAAGGCATCACCTCGATCACGCCGCAGGATCTCGCCGCCGCGGACGAGCTTGGCTATCGCATCAAGCTGCTCGGCGTCGCGGCGCGGACCGCCAAGGGCATCGAGCAGCGCGTGCATCCGACCATGGTGCGCAAGGATTCGCCGATTGCCGCGGTGATGGGCGTGACCAATGCGCTGACCATCGACGCCGACGGCATCGACCCGATCACGCTGGTCGGTCCGGGTGCGGGCGGCCTCGCGACCGCCTCGGCGGTGGTGGCGGACATTGCCGACGTGGCGCGGGGACTGCGCATGCCGCCGTTCGGCCGGCCGGTGGCGCAGCTTGCCGTCAGCCACAAGGCGCCGATGGAACGCCATGAGGGCGGCTATTACATCCGGCTGCTGGCCCGCGACCTGCCGGGCACGGCGGCGACCATCGCGAGCCGGCTGGCGCAGCAGAAGATTTCGCTGGAATCCATTGTGCAGCGCCACCTCAACGGCGATCCGCCGGCGGGCTCCGGCAAGGGGGCGGTCCCGGTCATCCTGATGACCTATGCCACCACCGAGGATGCGGTCCGCAAGGCGCTTGCGGCTGTGGGCCGCGACCGGGTGATCTCTGGCAAGCCGCAGGTCATCCGCATAGAAAAGAACTGAGTTTAAAGTACCAAGCGAAGAGGGTGCCGTCCGGGAACCGGGCCGGCCGGTTACAGGCGTAGGGAGAGTGTCGATGTCGTCTACGATCACCATTCAGCCGGGTCAGGCGCTGGAGCGTATTCTCTCGCTGGAGATCGTGCGCGTCACCGAGCGCGCGGCCGTCTCGGCCGCCCGGTTGCGCGGTCACGGCAAGGACAAGGCGTCCGATCAGGCGGCTGTCGACGCGATGCGCCGTGAGCTGAACAAGCTGCCGATCGACGGCACGGTGGTGATCGGCGAGGGCGAGATGGATGAAGCGCCGATGCTGTTCATCGGCGAGCAGGTCGGCAACAAGAACGGCCCCAAGGTCGACATCGCTGTCGACCCGCTGGAAGGCACCACGCTGTGTGCCAAGAACATGCCAGGCGCGATCGCGACGCTCGCCATGGCCGAGTCCGGCACGCTGCTGCATGCGCCGGACTGCTACATGGACAAGATCGCCATTGGCCCCGGCTATCCGAAGGGCACCATCGACCTCGACGCGCCGGCGGACGAGAACATCATCTCGCTCGCCAAGGCCAAGGGCGTGAAGCCCTCGGAGATCACCGCGATCCTGCTCGACCGGCCGCGCCACGCCAAGATCATCGAAGCGGTGCGCAAGACCGGCGCCGCGGTCAGCCTGATCTCGGACGGTGACGTCGCCGGCGTGATCCATTGCGCCGAGCCGAAGACCGGCATCGACATCTATCTCGGTTCGGGCGGCGCGCCGGAAGGCGTGCTCGCCGCCGCCGCGTTGCGCTGCATCGGCGGCCAGATGCAGTGCCGTCTCGTGCTTGACAGCGAAGAAAAGCGCAGCCGTGCCGCCAAGATGGGCATCAGCGACCCAAAAAAGAAATACGAGATCGCGGACATGGTCAAAGGCGATTGTTTGTTCTCTGCGACCGGGGTTACTGACGGAGCACTGCTTACCGGCGTGCGTGTCGGCAAGGAGGTGATCACCACCGAAACG
>JBQCFU010000252.1:0-3486 GCA_051958775.1 Pseudolabrys sp. | reverse complement strand
CCCGTCCGCCGTCATCGCCGCGACCAGTGGCCTGGCTTTTGTCAGGCCGTTGCTGCGGCGGCCGAGCGGCGAGGCTGGTCGTTCGTCGCCGATATGAACGGCGAGGTCGAGAACGGCTATTGCGCGGTGCCCGTCAGCAGCACGCCGGAGCAGCGGATTTCCGCCGCGATGGCGTATCTGACACCGGGCGTGCGGGCACGCAGCAACCTGTCCATTATGACAGATACGACCGTCGAAGATCTTCTATTCGATGGTGCGCAGGCCGTTGGCGTCACTGTGAGGCGCAACGGTGTGGCGGAAACATATCTTGCCCGGCGGGTGATCGTTGCGGCGGGCGCGTTGCACACACCGGCATTCTTGCAGCGGGCCGGCATTGGAGCTGGCGCAGCTTTGCAGAAGCTGGGGATTCCTGTCGTCGCAGACCGCCCGGGTGTCGGAGCCAATCTGCAGGATCACCCCTGCGTGTCGATCGCTTGCTATCTCGAGCCTGGCGCGCGGCAGCGACCTGCGCTGAAGCCTCATGCCAATCTGGCCCTGCGCTATGATTCAGGCCGACCGGATTGCGCGCCGTCCGATCTCTACATTTCCGTCACCAACAAAACCTCGTGGCATGCGCTCGGCACTGCGCTCGCGGCGCTTGCGGTGTGCATCTACAAGCCGTATTCGCGCGGCTCGGTCAGCATCGATAGCAAGGATTTCAAGGAGCCGCGCATCGACTTCAATCTGTTGTCCGATCCACGCGATCTTCAGCGCTTGGCAGATGGGATGACGTTTGCTCACGAGCTCTGCGGAGATCGGGCGGTGCGGTCAGCAGTCAAGGACTTCTTCCCGTCGAGCTACACGGAGCGAATTCGCCAACTCAACCGCTATTCCATGAAAAACCGGCTTCGTGCCTATGCGGGCCTGGCGTTGCTTGAAGGCCCATCCTCGCTGCGCCGCTGGCTGCTGAAGAACGTCATCAGCCCCGGCATTTCGCTGGAGCAACTATTCCAGTCGCGGGCGGCGCTCGAGGAGTGGATCAAGGGGAAGGCTGTTCCGTTCTATCACCCGATCGGAACGTGCCGGATGGGTCGCTCCGATGACGCCATGGCGGTGACGAACCCGCGTGGCGAGGTCTATGGCGTGAACGGGCTGTTCGTTGCCGATGCGAGCATCATGCCGACGATCCCGCGCGCCAATACCAACCTGACGACGCTGATGCTTGCGGAGAAGTTGTCCGTGCAACTCCGAGCAATATGATCGACCGGGCACCTTTCTGATCAATCCATAGCGGATAATGGTCGCTTTAGCTGGCGGAGGAGGCGGCATCCGCGGAGCTCTATGTTCAGTGGACGCGCGAGTTGCGTTAACAGTCAATCACGACGCGCGGTTATAGATGTCCTCAACACGGACGATGTCGTCCTCACCCAGATAAGCACCGGACTGAACCTCGATCAGGTTAAGCGGCACCTTTCCGGGATTTTCCAAGCGGTGCATGGCCCCGAGTGGGATGAAGAGCGATTCGTTTTCGCGCAGCAGGATCTGCTCGTTGTCGCGCGTCACCAGCGCTGTGCCGTTGACCACGACCCAATGCTCCGCACGGTGAAAGTGTTTTTGCAACGATAGCTTGCTGCCCGGATTGACGGTGATGCGCTTCACCTGGAAACGCTCGCCGAGGTGGATTTGCTGATAATAGCCCCAGGGCCGATAGACGCATGGCGTTTCGGTGGCAGATCGATGCCCGTTACTTTTGAGGCGATTGACGATCTTGCCGACATCCTGCGCGTGAGCGCGCGTCGTCACCAGAACCACGTCCGGCGTCGCTGTCACGACCAGATCGTTGACGCCGAGCGTGGCAACCAGCGGTCCATCGCCGCGGAGATAGCAGTCGCTGGTGTTTTCTGCGACGATATAGCCGATCTCGACATTGCCATGATCGTCCTTGGCTCCAACATCCCACAAAGCGGAAAAGCTGCCGATATCGTTCCAGTCGAACCGTACCGGTACGATCGCTGCGCGATCGGTTTTCTCAAGGACGGCATAATCAACCGAGATCGACGGCGAGGCTGAGAACTGCTGCTCAGGCAGACGGAGGAAGTCGAGATCCGGCTTCGCGTATTCGAGCGATGCCCGGCATGCCTTCAACACGTCAGGTGCGAACCGCTCCATCTCTTCGAGAAATGAGCGGACCGGGAGCAGAAAGATGCCGCTGTTCCATACATAGGAATCATCTTCGATCAGGCGTTCGGCCATTTCGCGCGCCGGCTTCTCGATAAACCGGCCGACCTTGCTGACGCGTTCGGTAATCGGCTCATCGACTTTAATATAGCCATAGCCGGTGGCGGCCGTAGTCGGCTTGATACCGAACAAGACCAACCGTCCGTCTGCCGCCGCCGGGATGGCTGCGGTCACGGCCTCGTTGAAGCTTTCGAGATCTTCCACGAGATGATCAACCGGCATCACCAGCAGTATTGCATCCGGATCAGTCCTGCGGGCGAGGAGAGCAGCGATCGTGGCCGCGGGTGCGGTGTTGCGGCGAGCCGGTTCAAGCACGATGGTCGGGTCGTTGATGCCTAGCGCGCGCAACTGTTCGGCAATGAGAAACCGATGCTCCTGCTGTGCGACGACGATCGGCGCCGCGAACCGGCTGCGGTCGGCGGTCCGGGTGATCGTCTGTTGCAGCAGGGTCTTGTCGCCGATCAACGAGAGAAATTGCTTGGGGTAGGTTTCTCGCGACAATGGCCAAAGCCGCGTGCCAGCGCCGCCTGACAGCAAGACTGGGATGATCGGTGCGGGTTTTGTCGCTGCCGAGGCGCGGGGGGCTGCGAGATCGATAACGGACATTGGATTTCCTTTCGCCAATCAGGAGAAGGTCAGTCGACCATCGAGGGGTGTTTTGCGGCCGCCGAGCCGGCTGGGCTGCGCCAGGAAAAGGCTGCGCGGAGCCGCCGCCCATAAGGTTTCGATTTCAGGCGCAGCGCCGGTCGCTCGATGGCGAGATAGGTTGCGGTCGACAGAGCGGACGTGATCGACAGGGCTAGGACAAAGCTCAAAGCGATCTCAGCGAACGTGTCCGGATGGTTTCCTTGCAGATACCATCGGTACAGGCCCCAGATCACCGGCAGGTGCCAGAGATAGAAGCTGTATGAGATGGTTCCGAGCCAGCGGATCGGGCCCCATTCCAGCACGGCTGCAAGGCGATTTATTCGCCCATCGACTGTCGCCACTGTGACAGTCAGAAGCAGAGCGGCGAAAAACACAGCGAAGCCGAAGTCGCGGTCGGCTCGGGTGAGGACGAGGCCTGCGGCCATGGCACACCAAAGGCCGATCTGCAGCGAGCGACGGGAGATACTGTCGCTCTGCGTCGTGGTGGCATGGAAGATAATCGCGGCCAGCATACCGACCCCGAACAGGTCCGCCTGGCACAGGATGCTGCGCAAATAGACGGCGAGACAGTTCCCGCCCCACTGGAGGTAGAACTGGGTTGCAGGATCACCATGGACCTGT
>JBQCFU010000251.1:0-3263 GCA_051958775.1 Pseudolabrys sp. | reverse complement strand
CTCCTCTGGCAGGCCGGAAGCTTCCGCGAGAACCAGGACGTCGCCGAGCGCGTCATGGACTCGATGGATCTCGAGCGCGAGAAGGGCATCACGATCCTCGCGAAGAACACCGCCATCCAGCTCGACAACGGCGTCAAGCTCAATATCGTCGACACGCCCGGCCACGCCGACTTCGGCGGCGAGGTGGAACGCAGCCTCAACATGGTCGACGGCGCGCTGGTGCTGGTGGACGCCGCCGAAGGGCCGCTGCCGCAGACCAAGTTCGTGGTGTCGAAGGCGCTGCGCATGGGCCTGCGCCCGATCGTCGTCATCAACCAGGTGGACCGCGCCGTCGCCCGCGCCAACGAGGTGCTGAACGAGGTGTTCGACCTGTTCGCCGCGCTCGACGCCACCGACGAGCAGCTCGACTTCCCGATCCTCTACGGCTCGGCCAAGCAGGGCTGGATGTCGACGAGCCTCGAGGGTCCGCAGGACGCCGGCATGACGCCACTGTTCGACCTGGTGCTGAAGCATGTGCCGCCGGCCAAGGTGGAAGACGGGCCGTTCCGCATGCTCGGCACCATCATGGAAGCCAACCCCTATCTCGGCCGCCTGATCACCGGCCGCATCACCTCCGGCACCGTCAAGCCGAACCAGGCGGCGAAGGTGCTCGACCGCGAGGGCAAGCTGATCGAGACCGGCCGCATCACCAAGGTGCTCGCGTTCCGCGGCCTCGAGCGGCAGCCGGTGGACGAAGCCGAAGCCGGCGACATCGTCGCGCTGGCGGGCCTGCCGGAAGCCTCGGTCGCCCACACGATCTGCGCCCCGGAGGTCACCGAAGCGATCCCGGCGCAGCCGATCGATCCGCCGACCCTGGCGATGACCTTCCGCGTCAACGATTCCCCGCTCGCCGGCACCGAAGGCGACAAGGTCACGAGCCGCATGATCCGCGACCGGCTGCTGCGCGAGGCGGAAGCCAACGTCGCGCTGCGCGTGACCGAAAGCGACGACAAGGATTCCATGGAAGTCGCCGGCCGCGGCGAATTGCAGCTCGGCATCCTGATCGAGAACATGCGCCGCGAAGGCTACGAACTCTCCGTGTCGCGGCCGAAGGTGCTGCTGCGCGAGGAGAACGGCGAGACCCTGGAACCGATCGAAGAAGTCGTGATCGACCTCGACGAGGAACATTCCGGCGTGGTCGTGCAGAAGATGTCCGAGCGCAAGGCGGACCTGATGGAGATGAAGCCGTCCGGCGGCAACCGCCAGCGGCTGGTGTTCCACGCGCCGACGCGCGGCCTGATCGGCTATCAGGGCGAACTGCTGACCGACACGCGCGGCACCGCCATCATGAACCGGCTGTTCCATGCCTACGCGCCTTACAAGGGCGCGATCCAGGGCCGGCGCAACGGCGTGCTGATTTCCAACGAGGCCGGCGAAGCCGTCGCTTATGCGCTGTGGAATCTGGAAGACCGCGGCCCGATGATGATCGAGCCGGGCTGGAAGGTCTACAACGGCATGATCGTCGGCGAGCACACCCGCGACAACGACCTGATCGTGAACGTGCTCAAAGGCAAGAAGCTGACCAATATCCGCACCACGTCCAAGGACGAGGCGGTGCGGCTGACCCCGCCGATCCGCATGTCGCTGGAAAAGGCGCTGGCCTATATCCAGGACGACGAACTGGTCGAGGTCACGCCGAAATCGATCCGCCTGCGCAAGAAGCTGCTCGACGAGAACGAGCGCAAGCGCGACGAGCGCGCCCGCGAAGCCGCCGACGCCTGATTGCCGGTTGTCGCATGTGAGTCGCAGGGTGAGCGGTGACCGCGCACTCTGCGGCGCACGGCTGTTCCTGACGGTGCGTGTGCTTTGTGGCGGTGCGGTGGCTGCCAAGCCTGACCGCTAAGGGATTCACCTCATTGTGCAAATGCACGCCGGTGTGGCGTGTAATCCACACCCGTTAACTGATCGATCACCACAGGACTTGAAGCGCGGCACATTGCTTGCTCATATCCTTGCCATGAGCATCGTCACCATCGAGATCCGCCGCGCCAAACCGACCGATGCGTCGGCAGTCGCCGCGACGCATGACGATGCGTGGCGCGCCGCCTATCGCGGCATCATTCCCGGCGCCGAACTCGCCAAGCTGATCAACCGCCGCGGTCCGGACTGGTGGGATCAGGCGATCCGCAAAGCCAGCCGCATCTCGCTGCTGCAATTCGGCGACCAGGTCGCGGGCTACACCAATTATGGGCGCAACCGCGCGCGCAGCCTCGCTTACGACGGCGAGGTCTACGAGATTTATCTGCGGCCGGAATTCCAGGGTCTCGGCTTCGGCCGCCGGCTGTTCTCCGCCGCACGGCGCGATCTCGCCCAGAGCGGCCTGAAGTCGCTGGTGGTGTGGGCGCTGTCGGACAACGAACCGGCCGTGTCGTTCTATGGCGCCGTCGGCGGCCGCGCGGTGGCGCGCTCGTCCGAGCGGTTCGGAACCAAGACCCTCGACAAGGTCGCCTACGCCTGGTCGGCGTAATTTCTTGCACGCAACAACTGTGAGAGCCTCATCCTGAGGAGCGATGCGCAGCATCGCGTCTCGAAGGATGCAGGCCACGATCACGCGACAGTCGGGCCTGCATGGTTCGAGACGCCGCTTCGCGGCTCCTCACCATGAGGATTTGACAGGGCTGTCGCGATTGCGCGATCCAAATTGGATCGCCTTCACACGTCCGACGGCGGCGCTTTCCGGTCGGGTGCGATCGGGCTCATCAGGCCGACGGCAATGCCGTCCGGATCTTCGAGGATCGCGTAGCGCGCACCCCAGAACGCATCGAAAGGTTCCTGCAACCCGCGATAACCCGCGCCGGTCATGTCGCGATAGACGGCATCGACGTCGGCGCGCGACGGCAAGTGAAATCCGACGACGACGCGGCCGCGCAGATCCGCGCGGCCCTTCCACGCCGTGTTCCACATTTGCGCGAAGGCTTCGGAATCGAGCTCGAAATTGAGCGATGGCGCCGCACCGTGCCGCGACGCGGTGATGTGATGCGCGCCGCTCGGCGTGTGCCACACCATGTCATCCGGAATCTCCAGGCCGAGCCGGCGATAGAACGCCAGCGACGCATCGGTATCGCCGCAGACGAGATTGACCTGATGGAGAATTGGCCGGCTCATGCGCTTACTCCTGCGTCCTGGTCTATCCCGCGGTGACGGCGCGACTGTGGCGCGTTCTAGTCTTCGCCCGAGCCGCTGAAACCGGGGCCGCGCTTGCCCAGCACCACCGGCTTGTCGCT
>JBQCFU010000250.1:0-7964 GCA_051958775.1 Pseudolabrys sp. | reverse complement strand
GATGCGGCGCGGCGCATGCTCGACGAGTTGCAGCAGATGATGGAAAATCTGCAGACCGCGCGTCCCGGCCAGCAGCAAATGGACGGCGACGACGACATGATGTCGCAGCTCGACGAGCTGCAGGACATGATCCGCAAGCAGCAGCAGCTACGCGACCGGACCTTCCGCGAAGGGCAAGACCAGCGGCGCGAGCGCCAGCGCGGGCAGCGTGGCCAGCAGGGCAACCAGCAGATGGGCGCTCTGCAGCAGGACCAGAAGGGACTGCGCGACCGGTTGCAGAAGCTGCTCGACGCGCTCAAGCAGCGCGGCATGAACCCGGAGATGGGCCAGCAGCCGGGCGATGACGGCGATCAGCAGCAGCAGGGACAGGGCCAGAACGGCGAACTGGGTGACGCTGACGGCGCCATGGGCGATGCGCAGGGTCAGCTCGGCGACGGCGACGCCGAAGGTGCGGTCGGTTCGCAGGGCCGCGCGCTCGACGCGATGCGCAAGGGCGCACAGGGTCTCGCGCAGCAGATGCAGCAGCAGGGACAGAACGGTCCGGGTCCGAACGGCCAGCCCGGCCGCGGCCAGCAGCGCGCGCAGCAGAACACCGATCCGCTTGGCCGGCCGCTGCGCGGCCGCGACTATGGAGACGATACGACGGTGAAGGTGCCGGGCGAGATCGACGTGCAGCGCGCTCGCAAGATTCTCGAGGAACTGCGCAAGCGGTTCGGCGAAAGCTATCGCCCGCAGCTCGAACTCGATTACATCGAGCGTCTGCTCAAGGATTTCTGATTCAAAGAGATACTGTGACGATCCGCGCGGGCCAGAGGCTTTTCGCGCGAGGAACTTTTCGCATCATGCCGACGTTTGCTCCCGAGTGGATTCAACCGGAGCGTGTCAATGACAAATCGTTTGTTTGCTGCGCTGGTGATGGGCGCATTCGCATGCGGCGTCGGTTCGGCCCATGCTCAGCAAAAACCCGGCCCGGAAACTCATAACGGTCAGCCATCGCCGACATTGTCGGCTCCCCCGGAATCTCCGCAGGCTTCGGGGCATGACTCGCAAACCGGTAAACCGGAATCGGCCCCTTCAAGTCCCGCTCAGCCGGCGACCGACGGCAAAAATCCGGAGGCCGGTCCGACCGGCAAATCTGCCGACGAAACCTCCGGCAAGGTCGACGTCGACAAGCCGGGTCAGCCAGCCAAATAGCTGACACAGCGTTCGCGGACGATCAGGTGCTGCGGCGCGTCGCCAGTGCGCTGTCGATGGCCTGTTGAAGCTGTGCCAGCGTGAATGGCTTCGCCAGTACGTCGTGGATCAGCTGTTCGAGACCATGCGCGCGTTCGCGCTGGTCGGCATAACCGGTCATCAGCAGAACGGGCACCGCCGGATAATCGCGCACGGCGGCGAGCGCCAGGGCGATCCCGTCCATTACCGGCATCTTGATGTCGGTCAGCAGCAGGTCGAAAGCACCGGTCTCGCGGTGCAAGGTGTCGAGCGCCTCGGCGCCGTCGCGGGCGACCACGGCATCGTGACCGTCTTCAGTCAGCGCTCGCTGCACGAAGCTGCGGATCGCATCGTCGTCCTCGGCGACGAGAATGCGCGCCATTCTACTTGGCTCCGGGCAGATCGTGCGAATTGAAGAAGCGCACCAGCACATCGACGCCGTCGGTCGGCGGCGCGGCCAGCCGACTGCGGAAGGTCATCGTTTCGCCGGCACCGAGGATGCTGCGCGGCGCTTGCGCTGTCCAGGTGTAGATCTCGTTGCCGGCGGCGTTGCGGATCGCAAAACGCAGACGCGGCACGTCGACCGGCGCACCGCTGGTGCTGACGATCCGGCCCTCCACCGCGAGCACGGTGACGTTGTCGTTGGTCTCGCGGGAGACGGTGACGCCTTCGAACACCAGACCGCGGACATTGACCGGCATGCCGATCGCCGAGAACAGCGACGCGGTTTGCGGCACGTATTTCACCAGCGTATTGCGCCAGATCAGCATCGCGCCGAGTGCCACGACCAGCAGGGTGATGATGACCGGCAGCCGCCCGATGCGGCGGCGTTGCCACTTCTTCTTCGGTTTGCGCACGCGGCGCGCGGCCGCATGCTCGACATCCTCGGGCTCGGTCGCGCTGAACGGCGGCTCCGGGGGCGGCACGATCGGCGGCGCGTCACCGATCAGCGGTTCGGCGTAGTGCGCGGGCGCATCGATCGTCGGGGCGTCGTTGCTGATGTCGTCGGCCCGCATCGGCCTAACGGCCGACACCTGATCGAGGGCAGCGCCGAACTGCGCGGCATCGGGCGCCGCGGGCTCGATCGACGGACTCTGCATCGCGATCGGCGTCGCTTCCGGCAACTGCGCGTCCGGGAAAGGTGTTTCCGGGATCGCCGTCGCCGGGGGCATCGTTGTGCGTGCGGTTGCCCTTTGCGCCGGCTGGATCGGCGTGGCCGCTGCCGATTTGGCGTCAGCCTCGGCGATGATCTCGTCGATATAGGTGGCGGTGCTGGTGGCCTGGTTGGCCGCTTGCGGCGGCGCGGCAAACCACTGCGTCCGGCAGCGGACGCAGCGCACATTGCGACCGGCCAAGCCAAGCGCCGAGGCGCCGACCGTGTAGGACGTCGCGCAATTTGGGCAGACAATCAGCATCGAACGGCGTCGGCACCCCAGTTGCCCCCGGTCTGCGGCGCGGGAGCCATTCGACATGACTGTAACCGGCGATCCGTTAATGGATCGGAAACCATGCCGCGCTCAGGTGAGACACTTTGGCCATGCCCGGATAATCCGTTAGAAAACGCAGGGTCGGGTGGAATCCGGGCGGAGGGGTCGCCGCCGGGCGGCCAGGTGGGCAGCAGGACAGGCAGAGCGGGGACGGCGGGTGGTCCGATTCGAAAATGTGGGCTTGCGTTACGGTCTCGGACCGGAGGTCTTGCATGACCTCACGTTCCGGATCGAGCCGCATTCGTTCCAGTTCCTGACCGGACCGTCCGGAGCAGGCAAGACCTCGCTGTTGCGGCTCCTGTTCCTGTCGCTGCGACCGACCCGCGGCCTGATCACCCAGTTCGGCCATGACGTCGCCACCCTGTCCAAGGACGCGCTGTCGACCTTGCGCCGGCGCATCGGCATCGTGTTTCAGGATTTCCGCCTGCTCGATCACATGACCACCTATGAGAACGTGGCGCTGCCGCTGCGCGTCATGGGTCGTGACGAGGCGAGCTATCGTGACGAGGTGATGGAACTGATCGAGTGGGTCGGCCTCGGCGAGCGGATGTGGGCACTGCCGCCGGTGCTCTCGGGCGGCGAGAAGCAGCGCGCAGCCATTGCCCGCGCCGTGATCGCCCGGCCGCAACTGCTGCTCGCCGACGAGCCGACCGGCAACGTCGATCCGTCGCTCGCGCAGCGGCTGTTGCGTCTGTTCATCGAACTCAACAAATCCGGCACCTCGGTGGTGATCGCCACCCACGACATCGGACTGATGGATCAGTTCGATGCCCGCCGTCTGGTGCTGCACGACGGCAAGCTGCACATCTATGACTGACCGCGGCGCGCCTATTCATGCTCCGAACACGTCCGCGCCGCCGCGCCACACGGCGCCGCCGCGCGGGCTGTCGCCGATCGTGCCGCGCCAGTCGATCTCCGGCCGTGCGCTGCTGGCGGTGGTGGCGATCATGACGTTCCTCGCGGCGCTCACCGCCGGTTCGGTGATGCTGGTGCGGACCGCGGCGAGCGCATGGGAGTCCGATGTCGCGCGCGAAGTGACGATCCAGGTCCGGCCAGCGCCGGACCGAGATCTCGACGCCGCCACGCTCAAAGCGTCGGAGATCGCCCGCAATTGTCCGGGCATCGCCAGCGTGCGGCCCTATACGCGCGAGGAATCGGCACGGCTGCTGGAGCCGTGGCTCGGCAGCGGCCTGTCGCTCGACGATCTGCCGGTACCGCGCATGATTGTCGTGACGTTGGCGCCGTCGGCGACGGTGGATTTGCCGCAACTGCGCAAACGGCTTGCGGATCAGGTCACCGGCGCGACGCTCGACGATCATCGGGGCTGGATTGAGCGGATGCGCAGCATGTCGACCACTGCGGTGGTGATCGGTGTGGCGATCCTGCTGCTGATGCTGGCGGCGACGATGCTGTCGGTGATGTTCGCGACCCGGGGTGCCATGGCTGCCAATCGACCGGTGATCGAGGTCTTGCATTTCATCGGTGCGCGTGACGACTACATCGCCACGCATTTCCAGCGGCACTTCCTGCTGCTCGGCCTGCAGGGCGGTGCGATCGGCGGTGGCATCGCCATCGTCCTGTTCGCGCTCGCGGGTCTTATCAGCAGTTTCATGACCGGCAGCGCCGCCGGCGATCAGACCGCGGCGCTGTTCGGTTCATTCTCCATCGGCCTTCCGGGCTATGTGGCGATCCTCGCGCAGATCGTGCTGATGGCGGGGGTGACGGCGCTCGCATCCCGGCATACGGTCGCGCGCACGCTGGACGCCATCGACTGACATGTTTTCGCGCATCGCCCGTTTCGTCGGTTTTGTCACCATGGCCGCACTGGGCTTCGGCCTCGGCCTGCTGGTTGCCGGCTTCTTCTGGTTCGTCGACAAGGTGCCGACGCGTGAAGCGCGGATCGACCAGAATGCCGAAGGCATCGTCGTGCTCACCGGTGCAGCCTCGCGTATTCCCGATGCGATCGAGCTTTTGGCGGCGGGCCGCGGCCAGCGGCTGCTGATCACCGGCGTGCATCGCGCCACCAGCGCCAAGGAGATCGCGCGGCTGACGCCGCTCTATCAGCGGGTGTTTTCCTGCTGCGTCGATCTTGACCGCTCGGCATTGAATACGCTGGGCAATGCCACCGAGCCGCGGCGCTGGGCGACCGAAAAAGGCTTCCACTCGCTGATCGTGGTGACGTCCAACTGGCACATGCCGCGGGCGATGCTGGAACTGGAGCATCAGCTTCCGGATATCACCCTGGTGCCGTATCCGGTGGTCATCAACGAGAAGGAGCGTGCCGATCCGTGGTGGGCCAGCAAGGCCTCGCTGCGGCTGCTGTTGTCGGAATACCTCAAATATGCTTTTGCGGTCGTGCGGATCCGTCTCGACCCCGATTTCCCCTGACGAGCTTCCTGATTTGCTTCCATGATGCTGTGGCTGCGCTCCATCGTCTTCAATGTCGCATTCTACGTGACGTTGATCCTGATCTGTTTCATCGCGCTGCCGACATTCCTGATGTCGTATCGCGCGGTGATCGCGATGGCGCGAGTGTGGGCGCGCATCAGCCTGCTGCTGCTCAATCTCATCTGCGGCGTGAAGGTCGAATTTCGCCATCTCGACCGCATCCCGAAAGGCGGCGTTCTGGTTGCGTCGAAGCATCAGTCGCTGTGGGAAACCTTCGCGTTGCTGATCGTGCTCGATGATCCGGTCTACATCCTCAAGCGCGAACTGATGTGGATTCCGATGTTCGGCTGGTTCGCGGCGAAGGCGCGGATGGTGCCGGTCGACCGCGGCAAGGGGGCGCGCGCGCTCGCGGCGATGATGCGCCGCGCCAAGGATGAACTGGCGCACGGCCGTCAGATCATCATCTTCCCGGAAGGGACGCGCCGTGCACCCGGCGCCGAGCCGCGCTACAAATATGGCGTCGCGCATCTTTATGAAGCGTTCGGCGTCCCGTGCGTGCCGGTGGCGCTGAATTCCGGCGTGTTCTGGCCGCGCCGCTCGCTGCTGCGCTATCCGGGCACGGTGGTGGTCGAGGCGCTGCCGGTGATTCCGCCGGGTCTCGATCGCGATGAATTCTTTGCGCGGCTGCAGCAGGAGACCGAAACCGCGACCGCGGTGCTGGTTGAAGAGGGCCTCGCCGAGCGTGGCGCTAGGGCGTGATCGGAAAAGTGGAAACGGTTTTCCGAACGGATCACGCCCAAAAAGAAAAAAGCGTCCACCGATGATTCGATTTCACGAATCGACCTCTAGCGCTTCTGCGTGAGCCGCTCGACGAGCCGGTGCAGTTCGCCCTCGCGATAGCCGATCGCCTCCATCGACTTCACGGTCTCGATCACATAATCCGGATTGGCGCCGGACTGGCCGTGGCCCTGCAGCACAAGCCGAAGCTGCTCGTCAAGTGACAGCCGGCCGGCATATTGCGGGTGTGATCGGTCGACCACGTAACAGAGCGCGGACACCTGCCGCTGCGGCGTGTCGGTGATCCACATGGTGCGGGTCACTTCGCGATAGACAGCGGTTGCCTGCTCTCGCTTGCGAAGATAGGCGATGGTCGTTTCGCGCTCGCGCGCGGCGACGCGATAGCCGACGCCGCGGCAGGCACCGCCGCGATCGAGCCCGAGCACCAGGCCCGGCTTTTCCGGCGTGCCGCGGTGGACGAACGAATAGATGCACAGCGAGCGGTGCAGGCCCGTCACACGCGCGTGGACGCGTTCCTCGAACGCGAAATCCGGCCGCCACATCAGCGAGCCATAAGCGAAGACCCAGAGGTCTCCGTCGGTGCTATCGATGGACGATTTCAATGACACGGGGAATCGCTTACGGCTTGGAACCGGCGGGGCCAGCTAACAGGCTCGCGCCGGGCGTGCAATATCCCCGGTTGATCGCGGATTTGCCGCAATCGCGAGTTCCTTAGCCGTATGGTTGCACCCACCCCCGATCGGCAATTTGGCGATGGCCCCGGCGACGAGCCATTGCCGCCGCACCCGCTCACGCCGCGCTGCGGCGGGTCCGGGAAATACATCGCCATGCTGGCTGTGGTCGCGCTGGCGATCGCCGGCTGGACCGGTCTGTGGTTCTACGCAAAGCAGCTTACCGAGGACACCATCGCCGGCTGGCAGGCACGCGAGGCTCAGGCCGGCCGCGTGCACATCTGCCATCAGCAGAGCACCGGCGGTTTTCCCTTCCGCATCGAGATCACCTGCGACCAGGCTGAAAGCCAGTTCCGTAATCTGACGCCGCCGCTGCGCATCACGGTGGCAGGTCTGCATGCCGCAGCGCAAATCTACCAGCGCGACTTGTTGATTGCCGAGATGGCCGGACCGATGACCATCGCCGATATGGGCCGGCCGGCGACGCTGAGCGCGGACTGGGCGCTGGCGCAGGCAAGCGTGCGCGGCACGCCGGCGGCGCCGGAGCGGCTGTCGATCGTGTTCGAGGAGCCGAAGCTCGACGATATTTCCGGTCCGGTGCCGGTCGAGGCGGCGAAAGCGAAACATGTCGAATTGCACGGCCGCATCATCGAGGGCACCGTCAGCAGCAACCCGGTGGTCGAGGTGGTCAGTCGCGTGGCCGGCGGCTCGTTCCCCGGCGTGCACGCGCTGGCGCAGACGCCGATCGATTCCGAAATGACGGCGAAACTGCGCGGGCTGAAGGACTTCGCGCCGAAACCGTGGGCCGAACGCTTCCGCGAGATTCAGCGCGCTGGTGGCAGCATCGACATCGCGCAGGCACGGATCAGCCAGGGCGAGACGCTGGCGGTCGGCAGCGGCGTGCTCACCATCAATGCCAACGGTAAGCTCGAAGGCCAGTTGAAGCTCACCGTCGCCGGTCTGGAAGCATTCCTCAAAACCATCGGCATCGAAAATACGCCGCCGGTCGACAGGATCGCCGGCGCGCTCGACCGGTTGCTGCCGGGGCTTGGCGCAGCGGCGCGTGCACAGGCGGGTGCCGGCGTGATCGCAGGCGTCAATATGATCGGCGAGCAGACCACGCTCGAAGGCCGCCGTGCGGTCGCGGTGCCGCTGCGCATCAGCGACGGTGCGATGGCGCTCGGCCCGATCGTGATCGGCCGCGTGCCGGCCCTGTTCTAGGATGTGATTCAACTGCGTTGATCAGATCCGTCGCTCATTCTTTTTGTTTGAAGCATGATCCCGAAAAACCGGTTCCCACTTTTCGGGATCATGCTCTAGCTATTCCGTATCGGCAGAATAAGGCCGCGGCACCGGCTGCTGCGGCAGATGCGGATGGCCGCGGCCGAAGTCCGGCGTCGCGGAATCC
>JBQCFU010000249.1:0-4651 GCA_051958775.1 Pseudolabrys sp. | reverse complement strand
AGGGCCTTGTCGCGGGGCTTCAGGTTCGCCTCAGACGACGGTTCCAGGGTGGACTGCATGCAGCCCCCCAGCATCAACCCCACCCCCAACAGGATGACACCGAGCCCACGTGCTTTCATTTTCATGTTCCTTTGGCAGCCGGTCGCCGGACTATGCCCGGATTCGGCCATCTCGCGGATGCAATTAACCTAAAAGACGCCGCCACTACCACAACTCTTGCGCCATTTTGCCTCAGTTGGTGTGAATCTGTGGCAGGAATACCGCAGTTGCGAACTGCTCCAGACCCACGCGCGCATCGGCAGTGCTGCGCTGTTCAAAACAGCTTGGCGCGCAACCGGTTAACGGGCGGTTTACCATAAAGCGCGATGACTTCCCGACGGACGCCAAAAGCGGCCGGTGCGACAGGAAAGTCACGATAGTTGACGATTTGTCGCCCATTTCCGCCGCCTTTGACGCAGAACATTCCTCTGTCGGTCGGCCGGTCGAACGATAGGCCGCCGACGAATGCCAGGGATTGGCGAGGGACGTCGCCAAAGGAAGCATCAAGGAAAGGGGGTCCAAAAATGCCGGACCGGAATACCTCTACCCATTCTGAGGAACATAGCCTTTCGATCGGTCGTGATCATGCCGGACGCAACTGGTCGGGGACCAGCCTGCATGATCAGTACAGGGCGATCGGGATTTCCGCGGTGGCCGCGGCCATGCGTTGGCCGGATCCGGCGCCCGGGAAGGATCACGACACAGAGCGTCATGCCGGCGAACTTCCGCCGTGTCTGCGCGATCTCGACTAACCGGTTGATCGACTCGATCACCGGCTGATCGCGGCAAGCGGAGCCAGCCTCAAACTCTGGCGGCTGCCATGTGGGCGGCCGGCGCACGCCGGTAAAAAAACCGACGTGGCCCGCCGCCGTCGTCGCCTTTGGCTCTTGTCACATGACTGTGGTCGAGACACTTTAATTGCCACTCCTGGTGGCCGAGACCGTTCGCTGTCCGGCGATCGCTGATACGGATCGTTGAAAGGCGCGGATGCTCACGGCCTATGTCCTGAAAAACGGGATGCTGGAACGTCACCTCGTCGAGGTAGGCGATCGCATTCCCGATGCGGCGGTCTGGATCGACATCGTTTCGCCGACACCGGGCGAGGACAAGGCAGTCGAAAAGTTGCTCGGCATCGCTGTCCCGACGCGGGAGGAGATGCAGGAGATCGAGGTTTCGAGCCGTCTCTATATCGAGAACGGCGCGCGCTACATGACCGCGACGCTGATGTGCCAGTCCGACACTGCGACGCCGAAACATACCGCAGTGACGTTCATCCTCGCCGGGCAGCGGCTGGTGACGGTGCGCTACGACGAGCCGCGGCCATTCACCATCGTCGATCACAAGCTTGGCCGCGCCTGCCAGCCCAATGTATCTGGCGAGACGGTGCTCACCGATCTGCTCGATGCGGTGGTCGACCGCGCCGCCGACATTCTCGAACGCGCCGGCGCCGAGGTCGATCAGGTTTCGCATGCGATCTTCGAGCCAGAGGACACGTCGAGTCCGCATATGTCGCAGAACGAGATTCTGCGTTCGCTCGGCCGCAAGGGCGACCTGGCGTCGAAGGTGCGCGAAAGTCTCGTCTCGGTCGGGCGGGTGCTGATCTTCCTGCTCAATGAGGCGGAAGGCATGCGCTGGTCCAAGGATACGCGCACCCAGTTGAAGTCGATGCAGCGCGACGTCAGCGGCCTGACCGATCACGCGACCTATCTGACCAACAAGATCACGTTCCAACTCGACGCCATGCTTGGCATGGTGTCGATTCAGCAGAACGACATCATCAAGATATTCTCGGTGGCCGCGGTGGTGTTCATGCCGCCGACGCTGATCGCGTCGATCTATGGCATGAACTTCAAGCACATGCCGGAACTGGAATGGCTGCAGGGCTATCCGTTCGCCGTCGGCTTGATGGTGCTCGCCGCCGTCATTCCGGTGATCTACTTCAAATGGAAGAAGTGGCTCTAGCGCTCCAGCGCCGTCGTTCGCGAGATTGCCGGTTCATCGCTGCGTTCGAGCGGCTTTCTTGTGTCGCGCGGCCGTGTCGGGAGTCATGCCCTTGATCCGACTCCGGAAATTTCGCCCAAAAAAACAGAATCTTTTTCTTAAAGAATCAGCGACGGTACGCACGGCGCCGAAATGTCTGGCGTTCGGCCAAATGGGATCTGTCTCACCCGGTTCATGAAGCACAGGCAGGCTTCCTCCGGCGAGACAGAAGATGTCGCAATTCAGGAGCCGTGCACCATGACTGATGAAACGTCACCGTCTGCCCGTATTATTGTCGTCGCCAACGAAAAGGGCGGGTCGGGTAAATCGACCGTTGCCGTCAACCTCGCCATCGGCCTTCTCCGCGCCGGCAATTCGGTCGCAACCATCGATCTCGACACGCGGCAGCGCAGTCTGACGCATTTCATCGACAATCGCCTGATGTGGGCGCGGGAGATGAATCTCGATCTGCCGGCGCCGACGCATCTGTGCTTTGACGAGGAAGGCGAATTCCAGACCGGCGATGAGGTCGCGGGCCGCGAGGCTTTCGGCACGGCGGTGGAGACCTTTGCCTCGGATCACCGCTACGTCATCATCGATACGCCCGGCCATATGCACTATCTCGGTGCCATGGCGCACTCGCTCGCCGATACGCTGGTAACGCCGCTCAACGACAGCTTCGTCGATCTCGAAGTACTCGGCAGCGTCGATCCCAAGACCTTTGCGATCGCCGCGCCGGGTCACTATGTGGACGTGGTCGAAGCCGGCCGTCGCACCCGCATCACCGGCGAACTCGACTGGATCGTGCTGCGCAACCGGCTCTCCACCACCAAGAACCGTAACAAGCAGCTGGTGGGCACCGCGCTCGCCAATCTCGCCGACGTGCACGGCTTCCGCATCGTCGACGGGCTCGCCGAGCGGACGATCTTCCGCGAATTCTATCCGCGCGGCCTCACCGCGATGGACGAATTGACCAAGGCCACGCTCGGCGTGCGGCCGACCATGTCGCATCTCACCGCGGCGCTGGAAATGCAGAGCCTGCTGCGGGCCGTGATGCGGTTGCCGGTCAGCGTGCCGGAGTGCGAGGAAGAAGCGGGCGTCGAAGCCGTGGGCGTTCAAACGGACGCTCAAGTCGCGGCTGCCTGATCGCGCACACGTCGAACGCAAAGTTGCAGAGCCCCGGTTCGCCGGGGCTTTTGCTTTTTTGAAGTGATCGCTACGATCGTTCGCTGCGTGTTATTTTGACGAGGCCGGCTTCGACGGCAAGGGCGACCGCATGAATGCGGTTGCGGCCGCCAAGTTTGCGGGTCGCCACCCGCAAATGGTGCTGCACCATGCTTTTGCTGAGCGAGAGGGACTGCGCGATTTCCTCGGCCGAGCGGCCGTTGGCGAACAGCGTGAGTGCTGCAAGCTCGGTCGCGTCGAGAGGTCTCGTCATCCTATTGATATATCCCGCGCGCCCGGCCGACGCGGACGGTGCCGAGGGTTCGCGGCGGAACTGCGGCATCCAATATTGCGGCGGGAAATTTTTTCGTCGATCGTACGCACGCAGGTTGGTTTAAACGTGCTGGCCGCCGTTGATGTGAATTTCGGCGCCGTTCACGTAAGACGATGTCTCGGTGCAAAGCACATAGATGATCTTCGCCACCTCGTCCGGCGTGCCGAGGCGATGCATCGGGATCTGCTCGGCGACGATCTTATCCGTTCCCGGCGACAGGATCGCGGTGTCGATCTCGCCGGGCGCGATGGCGTTGACGCGCACGCCGAGCTTGCCGAAGTCCGCGGCCATTTCGCGGGTCAGCGCGGCGAGGGCCGCCTTCGATGTCGCATAGGCAGCGCCGGCGAACGGATGCACGCGTGAGCCCGCGATCGACGTGACGTTGACCACCGAGCCCTTCGCCGCCTGCAATTCATCGAGCAGGCCGCGCGCCAGCATGATCGGCGCGAAGAAGTTCACCCGGAAGACGTGATGCCAGTCCTCGCGCGTCGTCTCGATGGCGCTGAGCCGGCTGCCGCCGTCGCCCTTCGGCGAGATGGCAGCGTTGTTGACCAGCGCGTCGAGCAGATGGTCGGGCAGACGACGCTTGATCTCGGCGATTGCCGCGTCGGTGCTCTTGGGGTCGGCGAGGTCGACCTGGATGTGGTCTTCCGGTCCCATTTCCCACGGGCAGTTTTCCGGGAAACCGTGCCGCGAGCAGGTGATCACCCGCCAGCCGGCGGCGGAGAAGCGCTTCACGGTGGCGTGGCCGATACCGCGGCTTGCGCCGGTGAGGAGGAGGACCCGGCGGCGCTGATTGTCTGAGGACGTTGGCATGCGGCGATGTTAGCTCACGGGTAAAGGCGCGTCTTGTCCCACCCGCCACCGGGGGCGGGGGTGAAGACGACGCGGTCATGCAGGCGGAACGGCCGATCCTGCCAGAATTCCATACTCTGCGGGCGGATGCGGTAGCCTTGCCAATGCGGCGGCCGGGGCACGGTGCCGATGGCATGCTTCGCCGTGTAGACCGCGATCGCCTTCTCGAAGGCGAGGCGGCTTTCCAGCGGCTCCGACTGCTTGCTGGCCCAGGCGCCGATCTGCGCCGGCTTGGCGCGGGTGGCGAAATAGGCGTCGGATTCTTCGGGCGATACGACC